>JANOCH010000394.1:0-16873 GCA_031412015.1 Chitinophagaceae bacterium | reverse complement strand
CTTTTTCTTCCTTTGCTATGATCGGACAGGGTACGGTGCAGGATGCAGTTGACGCTTTAATATCTGAAACCAACCGAGCACGTCAATTTGGTTTTTTGCAAACCGAATTTGATCGTGCCAAAGCCAGTTTGCTGAATGGCGCTGAAAAAGCATTTAATGAAAAAGATAAATCCGAATCAGGACAGGTCGTTTGGCAATATGTAAATAATTACCTGCAAGGCTCTCCAATTCCCGGCGTTGAACACCGCTATAAATTTTTGCAACAGGTATTACCCACCATCACTTTGGCAGAAGTAAATGCGGTGGCAAAGAAAATGCCCGGTACCGAAAACGCTTTCGCATTGATACAGGCGCCAACAAAAGAAAAATCCAAATTACCAGACAACCAGGGAGTGCTGAATGCATTGGTAGCCGCAAATAAAAAAACAGTCACTGCCTTTGAGGAAAAAGCCGTAGCCGAAAAATTATTGGATAAAGAGCCGGCAGGAGGTAAAATTGCCAGTGAGACAAAAAACGAAAAAATAGGAACAACCGATATAACGTTGAGCAATGGCGTGACGGTAACATTAAAACCGACCACTTATAAAAATGATGAGATACTGATGGATGCATGGCGTTGGGGTGGGTTTCAAAAATTTGATATCGCTGATAAAGAAAACGCACAGTATTCGGCCAATATAATTCAGCAGATGGGGATCAGTGATCTGTCGCCAACAGATATAAGAAAATATATGGCTGGGAAAACCGTTTCCGTCACCCCTTATATCAATGATCATGAAGAAGGAATTGAAGGCAGGAGCAGTGTAAAGGATTTTGAGACTTTTTTACAAATGACTTACCTGTACTTCACATCACCCCGGAAAGACCAGGCTTTATTTAATTCTTATATCAATAAACAAAAATCATCGCTGCAATATTTAAAACAAAATCCACAAACTTTTTTTAGCGATACTGTTTCTAAAATAGCTTATAACAACAATCCATGGGCAGGCGGCGTACCATCGGCGGAAGACTATGATAAGATAAGCCTTGATAAAACTTTTGGAATCTACAAACAGATCTTTGACAATGCTTATGGCATGCACTTCACTTTTGTTGGTAAACTTGATGGAGAAAATATAAAACCGTTGCTGGAAAAATACCTTGGTTCATTGCCGGCAAAGGAAATGCCTATAGCAGCAAAAGATAATGGCGTAAGGTTGATCCAGGGTCCAAAGACCATCAGTATACAGAAAGGAAAAGAATCGCAGAGCTTTGTATCGATGATGTTTGAAGGAGAGGCCGAAGATAGTCGTGATGCTAAATTAAAATTAGCTGCCGTCATTGAAGCGATCAATATCAAGGTCATTGAAAAGCTCCGGGAAGAAATGAGTGGTATTTATGGTGGTGGCTTGTCCGGCAGTATCCAAAAAAGACCTTATGTTCATTACACTGTCTCCGCAAGTATTCCCTGCGGACCCGAGAATGTGGCTAAACTAACGGATTCCTTATTGGCCATCATTAAAAACATACAGGAAAAAGGAGTGGAACAAAAAGACCTGGAAAAAGTGAAAGAAACCTGGAAGAAACAATACCGTGTAGGTTTACAAAATAATGACTACTGGATGAACAGTCTTTCATATGGCTGGATCAACAGGGAAAACCCGGAAAATATTTTAGATTATGAAGAAAAAGTCAATGCGCTGACTATCGAGGATCTGCGGGATGCTGCCAGGAAATTTCTTCCCTTAGATAAAGTTGTAAAAGCAGTGCTCTACCCGGAAAATGCAAAGATTCCGGATGAGCCGAAGAAGGCATTTTGATAAATACTTAATTTCTAATGAGAGGGTCGCTAAATGCGGCCCTTTTTTATTCACCTGATTCATTTTTTACACATTAGATTTAAAACGAAAATGCTCAAAACTTATCTTTGCCGTCCATGCAGTTTAAAGACATCATAGGTCAGCAGGAGGTAAAGCAGAACCTGGCAGAACTGGTTCAACACAACCGCCTCAGCCATGCATTATTGTTTATTGGTAAGGAAGGGAATGGGGCATTACCGCTTTCACTGGCATTTGCACAATACATAGTTTGTGAAGCGGTGAACGGTAAGTCAAGGCATACTATGGGCTCATCCCTGTTTGGAGAAGAGCCGTCTCCCACAACAGGCAATAAGCCAATGGCGACGGAAAGCTGTGGTGTTTGTCCAGCCTGTCTTAAAGCAGCGGAATTAGTTCATCCTGATATTCATTTTTCTTACCCGGTAGTCACAAAAAAACCGGGAAGCCCTCCCATCAGCACGGACTATATCAGCGAATGGAGAGAGTTTATCAAAAGCTACCCTTATGGCAATGTGTACGACTGGCTGCAATTCATAGGTGCCGAAAATAAACAAGGGAATATTACGGCCCATGAATGTAACGACATCATCCGCAAGCTAAACCTGAAGAGCTTTGAAAGTGAATATAAAATTTTATTGATGTGGCTGCCCGAATACCTGGGCAATGAAGGAAACAAATTATTAAAACTGATAGAAGAGCCGCCGCCTAATACCTTATTTATATTGGTAGCCGAAAATGAGTCGCTGATATTGCCGACGATCGTAAGTCGTTGCCAGGTGGTCAGGATCCCCGCATTGGAAACTTCCGCTATCGAAAAAGCTTTGATAGAGCGCAACAAAACAGAGGCGACCACTGCCCGGCAGGTAGCCAGTGTAAGCGAAGGCAATTACCGGGAGGCATTGCAACTTGTTCAGCATTCGGATGAGGATTGGCAAAGCTTGCTGCGGGACTGGCTGAATGCGATCATGAAGACAGGGCCTATCGCCCAAACCAAATGGGTAGAAGAGATCAGCAAGCTGGGAAGGGAGAAGCAAAAACAGTTTCTGCGTTATTTCAATCATTTGCTTGAGCAGGCTATCCGGTTGGGCGTAATGGGCGAGCAGCGCTCTTTAACCGAACCTTCGAATTCCATCAGTTTGGAAAGGGATTTTGCCCTGAGGCTAAATAAAATTGCAGGTATTGAACAGCAACAGGCCATTATAGAGGAGCTGGACAAGGCTTCGTACTTTATTGAGCGCAACGCAAACGCTAAAATGCTGTTTCATGCCCTTACCATTAAACTATACCATATCATTCAGGACAAAATTGTATTTTTGACGGATTGAGGAAGGGGCTAAGAGGTAAGTGAGATCGAAGGAGAAAAAGGGCGCCCCCGGCAGAATCGCTATATTTTTTGTGTCAACACTTATTTCTACATATCGTATTGCTTTCCGGATTTATTCAGAAATGATAATACGTTGTCTTGCCTAAAGTAAGATGAGTAGAGAGCCGGGCGTACAAGCGTGCGACGCAATTATAGCTTAATAGTCTACCGGTTCATCATTTCCTTCCTCGTCAGTTAATTACAAATTATAAATTAAATGGGTTGTACAAGTTGCGGCACCGCTACCGGCGGGAAACCAGGAGGATGCAAGAGCAATGGCGGGTGCAGTACCGGCGGATGTAACCGTATGAATACGCATGACTGGCTGCATAACCTGCCGATTGCCGATATGGAGAGCAGCTGCAAGGTGATTGAAGTGAGTTTCAACAAGGGAACCCGTAAAGACTTTTTCCGCAACCCAATATTGCAACAATTGGAAAAAGGAGATATGCTGGCGGTGGAAGGAGTTAGTGGTTTTGATGTGGGCGAGGTTTCATTGACCGGCGAGATCGTTCGATTGCAAATGAAGAAACGCGGTGCCAAAGAAGATAACCCGGAGATGAAAAAAGTATTGCGGATGGCCAGTGACCGCGACATTGATATAATGGTGCAGAACAAAGCCCGTGAACCAGAGGCCGTGATCCGCAGCCGGGCTATTGCCAAGCAATTGAAACTGGACAAGAAGATCAGCCAGGTGGAAATGCAGGCCGATGGAAGAAAAGCCACCTTCTTTTATATAGCTGATGGACGGGTAGATTTCAGGGAACTGATCAAAGTATACGCTTCGGAGTTTAAAGTAAAGGTGGAAATGCGCCAGATAGGTGCAAGGCAAGAGGCAGGTAAAGTGGGTGGTATTGGCAGTTGCGGTCGTGAACTTTGTTGCAGCTCCTGGTTGACGGATTTTAAATCAGTGAATACCGCAGCAGCCCGTTACCAGAACCTTTCTATTAATCAAACCAAGTTGAGTGGTCAGTGCGGCCGTTTGAAATGTTGCCTCAACTATGAGCTGGATACTTATTTAGATGCGTTGCAACATTTTCCTGACAACTGTGATACATTAAAAGTAGCGAAAGGAAATGCCTTCCTGATCAAGAAAGATATTTTCAAAAACCTGATGTGGTACACTTTGCCTGACAGCAATAAACAGTATCCCCTAAGCATTGAAAGAGTTGTAAAAATAAAATCGCTGAATCAGCAGGGAGTTTTCCCGGAAGAGCTGGAACCCGTAGAAGTAACTTCATCGAAACCAAAAGAAGTAGAACCCGAATTCGCTGACCTGGTAGGACAGATTAGTTTGCAGACCCTGGAAAAAGCAGATCGAAAAAAACGACAGCAGCAGCAACAAAAAGGACAACGTCCACAACAGGGACAGGGTCAGAGACCGCAACAACAATCAGGCAATAGACAACAGGCTCCCGGAAATCAACAAGCCGGTCAACAAGGTAACAGGCAGCAAAGACCACAGGGAAACCAGGGTGGTCAAGGGCAACAGGGCGGTGGAAATCAAAATAGAAATCAACGACCACAAGCACCCAGACCTCCAAAGCAACAAAGACCACCACAGCAAGGGAATTAATATTTTATTCTACTGTATGACGAAGCTCTCCCCAGCTTTCATCTTACTTTTATTTACTTTCCCGTGTTTTGCGCAACATAAGACACGGACCATTGAAGAATTAATTAATAATGAAGAACCAGGCTGGCCTCTTGTTCAGCAATGGATTGACTCAGCAAAAAATAAAGTAGAAATTCTTAGTTGTGACATAGCGAAAGCAAAAGACGCTTTGGTGAAAACGCAGGTCACTACACGTTCACCCATGGGAGCGATTATTTATTTTACAGGAGGATTGTTAATTAATAATGGTTGGATACGTATTCTTGGTTCAGGAAATAAAAAACTTTCAAGAACAATTCCGGATTGGAACAAAGGGAAATCATTCAAAGAGTTTGGAGAAACACCAACATTTCTTTTGATAGCAGATGATGCAATCGGAGGTTTCTTTGCAATCAATGGCGGACAATTCGGAAAAGACGCCGGGAAAATTTACTATCTGGCGCCTGGGAGCTTAGAATGGGAATCACTTGATATAACGTATACCGATTTTCTACTATTTTGTTTTAACGGTGATCTTTCAAATTTTTACACAGGGCTTCGCTGGATAAACTGGGAAGATGAAGTATCTATACTTAATGGTGACAAAGTATTTAATTTCTATCCTCCCCTATGGACAAAAGAGGGAAAAGACGTTGACAAAAATTCCAGGAGTACGATACCTGTTGAAGAACAATACAGTTTTAATATGATTGCGAGAAAGAAGTTAGGATTAGATTAATTAATATCCCACTTGCTAACTAACCCATCTTTAACTAATTACTAATCGCACTATAAATTACCTCCTGTATCTTCGGTCTTATATTCATTTGCCCAAATCTTGGATTATCTCTCGTAGGATTCACACGGTTGGATAGAAAAATATAAACAAGATTTACTTTGGGATCTACCCAAACACAGGTACCGGTAAACCCTGTATGCCCAAACGTTTGCGGAGATGCACTTAGCGAGGGATAAGGCTCAGGCCTTGTTGGATTATCTTTTTCCGGTTTATCAAAACCAAGACCCCTCCGGCTGACACCTGTTTGATAGGAAGTGAATTTTTTTATGGTTTCTTCTTTTAAATATCTCTCGCCATTGAAGGTGCCGCCATTCAACAGCATCTGGTAAAGCATAGCCAGGTCGTACGCATCGGAGAACAATCCGGCATGACCGGCAACACCGCCAAATAAAGAGGCTCCTTCATCATGCACATCGCCACGTATTAACTGCCGGCGAAAATGCGGTTCCATTTCAGTAGGTACAATTTTATCTAAAGCAGAACGATTCCTTGGTTTAAACCCTGTGCTGCGCATACCCATTTTTCGATAAAAGTTTTTTTCTACGTATTCATTCAAGGGCATCCCGGTAATTTCCTCAACTATCTTACCAAGGAAAATAAAATCGTTATCACTATAGACATACTTATGCCTGCCACTCAATGGGCTTTTCAGGATACGGCTCATGATGGTATCATCCCAATCATTGCGCAAATAAAGCTGTTCTGCAACGCGGATGGTAAAACCTGGTTTTGATTTGTCACTATAAATGCCGGGTTTAGGAAGACCCGTAGCGGTATCGATCGTTTCTTTATAAAAGGAAATAAAAGGAACCAGGCCTGCCTGGTGCAACAGTATATCATCGATCTGTAAAGACGCTTTGTTCGTTCCCCGTACCACAGGCAAATAGTTGCCTAATTTTTTATCCAGGTCAAGCCTACCCTCTTCATACAATTTCATAACGGCAATGGTGGTAGCTGATATTTTGGTAACGGAAGCCAGGTCGTAAATGCTTTCTACGTTGACAGGAGAAGAAGCCCCAAACTCATAAGTGCCGAAGGCTTTATTGTACATGATCTTTCCATCCTTCACCGCCATGACCACGCAACCGGGGAATGCTTTTTTAGTAATGCCATCCTGAACAATTGAATCAATAGCACTAAACTTATTTATTGTTTTTAATGGCTCTTTTGGAGAAATTCCCGCCCTTACCGGCTTGACACCTCCATGTACGATGCCGCTTCCAAATTTGAAGTTGCAAACGGAGACGGGCAGGCGTCCCATCGAAATGATCCTCCCTTCCAGCAGGTCGGCCGCCGCCTGCTGTGTGATATCATCATCCTGGTAACAAGCAACAAGAGTATAAGCTTCACAAAAATTTTCTGTGGCTAATACGTTGCCGAAAACAAACGTAGCTGTTTTGATAAAGTTTAATTTTTTCCAGAGTTCAATGGCCGAAGCACTTATGGTGTAGTTGTTAGCGGGGCGATTGTTAAAATTATGAATACCAACAATTACCGCATCGTATTTATCCTTTCCTACCAATTCATAAATCGAATCGGCTTTGCTGCTGCTGTCTTTATAAGAGTAGAGAAAAATATCCGCGTTATAATCTTCTTTCACTCTTTTACCAAAAGCATTCAGCTCCGCCACGCCAATCCCGACATAGGCGATCTTTTTCTTTCCATTGGGAGCAACAGGAATATCCGAATAATCGATACGGGAAGCTTTGGTACTGCTTTGCGAAAGCAGGGTAATGGATGATTTTGCCACTTCGTATCGTATGGCATTAGTTTTGGCATTCAGGTCTTCCAGGAGGTTGTCTGTATTGATCGGCTTTACTTCGTGCAAGCCAAGATCATATTTTGCCGCCAACACTTTTTTTACTTTACTATATATATCATTCCAGCTTATCTTCTTTTTTTTGATCGCTTTCTTTACCGCCTTGATTGTCTCGGGTACACTTTCGGGCAAACAAAGCATATCGTTACCGGCGATCAATGCCTCCGCCGCGATCGTTCCTCCCGGAAAATATTTGGCAACACCTTTCATTTCTAATGCATCCGTAAACGTTAAGCCGTTATAGCCGAGGCTGTCTTTCAACAAACCCGTTACGGTTTTCTTTGAAATGGAAGTTGCCCTGTTTTTGCCATTATCAACTGCAGGAACAGATAAATGCGCCGTCATCACACTACCCACACCGGCCGCAAACAATGCTTTGAATGGCACCAGTTCCATGTCATTCAATTGAGCAAAACTTTTACTGATCACCGGCAGATCGTAATGCGAGTCAACATCTACATCGCCATGACCGGGAAAGTGTTTGGCACAAGCCATGATACCGCCATCCTGCATTCCCCGCATATAAGCCAGCGCCAGGCGCGTTACTTTATCCCTATCTTCTCCGAATGAACGATAACCAATAACGGGGTTCTTTGGATTGTTATTAATATCCACTACCGGTGCATAGTTGACGTGTATCCCCAGGCGCTTGCATTGTTCTGCAATCGCTTTTCCCATTCTGTATACAATATCATCATCACTTAATGCACCCAATGTTAATTGAAAGGGAAATTTGGTGACACTGTCAAGCCGCATACCCAATCCCCATTCACCGTCAATGGTTATCATCAGCGGTGTTTTGGCCATACCTTGATACATATTGGTCAAATTGGCTTGCCTTACCGGGCCACCCTGGAAAAAACATAAAGCGCCGATATCATATTTTTGAATATCATTGGTCACTTTGGCTATATGATCTGGCCCCAGGTTTGAATGTGCCCTGATCACCATCAACTGGGCGATCTTTTCATCCTTACTCAAACTATTGAACACACTATCTACCCATTGCTGCTTGTTTAGTACACTTTTATATTGGGCAACTGAAAAGACGGGTATAAAAAAGAAAAGAAATAAAAACGACTTTGAATATTGATTCATACTACTAATGCTTCTGGATGGAAATAAGTTTAAAATTAATCCTTTTCGATAAAGGCGTTGCGAATGAATGCATAAAGTTAAGCTCAGTGTTGTCAATGCGGAAAACAGCGAGCTAAATAAAGATACTTGTCAATATATTGCCGCAACAAAAAACACTTGCGTCAAAATCCCCATTTCGATCCGCCCGGAGACTTCTGCCTATCGGCAATAATGCAATACAACCCGGCTCACCGTAAATCCTGTATTTTTGAACCCAAAAGGAAGTTATTTTGCCCGATAAAATTGTTTTATTACCAGATAATATAGCCAACCAGATAGCAGCCGGTGAAGTGATACAACGACCGGCCAGTGCCGTAAAGGAGTTGTTGGAAAATGCCGTGGACGCCGGTGCGACAGAGATCAAACTTATCGTAGCTGATGCGGGTAAATCGCTGTTACAGGTGATTGATAATGGCAGTGGCATGAGTGAAACAGATGCCAGGTTGTGTTTTGAACGTCATGCAACTTCCAAAATAACGAGCATCGAGGACCTGTTTCATATCCGCACCATGGGTTTTCGGGGTGAGGCGCTGGCTTCTATTGCCGCGGTGGCACAGGTAGAACTCAAAACCAAAAGAGCAGAGGATGAAACCGGTGTATATCTTGAAGTAGAAAACAGCATGGTGAAAAAACAGGAACCGGTTGCCGCACCAACGGGCAGTAGCATCGCCATGAAGAACCTGTTTTTTAATGTTCCCGCGCGGAGAAATTTCTTGAAAAGTAATGCTGCCGAAATGCGCCATATCCTGGATGAGTTTACCAGGGTGGCTCTATCATTTCCGAATATTTTCTTTTCGCTTATCAGCAATGGTCAGGAGGTTTTTCACCTGGAAGCAGGAAGCCTGAAACAACGCATCATCCAATTATTGGGTAACAGTTACAATACGAAACTAGTATCGGTAAAAGAAGAAACCGATTATATGAACATCTATGGTTTTGTTGGCAAACCTGAAACAGCCAAGAAGACCCGGGGTGATCAATATTTTTTTATCAATAACCGTTATATCAAAAGCGCTTACCTGAATCATGCGGTGATGAATGCGTATCAGGAAATAATTTCCAGCGATAGTTTCCCCATGTATGCTTTGTTTATTGATCTTGACCCGGCCGTAGTTGATGTAAATGTGCACCCTACCAAACAGGAAATAAAATTTGAAGATGAAAAGATCATTTACGCTTTTGTACAGGCGGCCATCAAACATGCATTGGCGCAATTCAGTGTAACGCCAACGCTTGATTTTGACCTGGATGCTTCGATACAACAATTATCCTCCATACAACAACCTTTTACGGAAGAAAGAAAATCTGCCGCTGTTTCCACTTCTTTATTCAAAGGATTTACGCAAAGAAACCAGGCCCATTTTATAGAGCCGTCGAAGAAAGCGGAGCTAAGGCATTGGAAAGATTTTTATGAAGACGGAAGTCAGAAGAATGAGGTCGGAGGTCAGAACCAGATAGTTATCGGGTCGGAAGAAACAAACCTGCACCAGGAGCCTTCTCGGGCTTCGGACTTCAGACTTCGGACTTCTGAAGAAGCAGAACTCGTACAGCTCCTCAACACCTATATCATCACTCCTTCCGACAAAGGCTTTATTCTAATTCACCAGCAGGCGGCGCATGAAAGAGTTTTGTATGATCAATTGAAATCCGCGGCAAAAGGTAAGCCCATTGCTACGCAGCGAAGCATGTTCCCGGTTACCCTAGAATTGGCACCGGCAGATGCTGTTATATTGCAGGAACTGATGACTGATCTGCAGGAGTTAGGTTATATGATCGAGCCTTTTGGAAAAAATAGTTTTGTAATCCAGGGCACACCGGCAGATCTTGAAGCAGGGAATGAAAAAAATATCATTGATTCATTATTGGAACAATACAAACATTTTAGCAACGAACTGAAGTTTTCTAAAAGAGAAAAACTGGTCCGGTCATTAGCCAAACAACAATCTCTTAAAACAGGCATTCGTTTAACAGAAAGGGAAATGCGGCAACTGGTCAACGATCTGTTTGCCTGTGACCAGCCAAATAGCACGCCAGATGGCACTCCAACATATCTGGAATTTAAACAGGAGCAGTTGGAAAAGATGTTTCGGGGTTAAGAGTTTAAAAGAGCTTAAAGAGAAAAAGAGTTATTTGGAAATGCTACTTATTTTTATCGGCAGGCTATTGCCAGAAATCTATAACTAAGTTCTTTCCTCTTTTTCCTCCTTTTCTCGTTCACCTCTTAGCTTAATATCGATTCCTCAAACCCTGCAAAAATTTCTCGACCGCCCTTCTGACTTCCGTCCCCGAAGCCTGGTGATTGTTGACCAAAACAGAAAAGATAAGTTTCTTTCCTTTTTTAGTATATAAATAGCCGCTGAGCGTGACTACGCCGGAAAGCGTTCCTGTCTTAGCATAGATGTAGGTGGAGTCAGATGTAAAATAATTAGCAAGCGTTCCCTGGCCTCCCGTTGGAAATAACCCTTTCACTCTTTCCATCCCAAACTCGTTTTTCATTTTATTGAGAATAGAAACAAGATCCTGTGGTGTAAATAAATTATAACGACTCAATCCCGAGCCATCTACCCATCTTGGTTTTTGAGGACGGTCGTTGAAATCTGTTTTCAGCATGGTATCAATGATCCTTTCATCGTTCATTATACCCAGTCTTTCATTGCTGACCATTAATAATATTTGCTCGGCGAAAAAATTATCACTTTGGTGCATCATGGGTTTGAGGAGTGAATCCGTGGGTTGGGAATAGATATTATGGTAAACTAGATTATCCCCATAGCCACTTCCTTCCATATTGATTTTAATGGCTCGAAACATCGGTAGTTTGACAGTATCCCTAAGTAAATTATAACTTGTTACATCATCTGCGACAAACGGCATAATGAAATTTCTGTTTGCTGGAATCGTGTCAAAAAAAAATGCATTCTCCGTTCTGAGCCTTTCAATTGGTCTTTTATACCCTGGCCAAGATTTAGTTTATCATTAAAATAACTGGGTATTGCATAATATTCAAACTCATTTTGGATAATTTCTACCAGATTGCCATAAATGGGAAACAAGCTCCTTTCAACCATATATTTTTCTTGATAATCGTCCCAGGACCATCCGAAGCCCAAAGAATTAAACTCTCTTTTAAGAAACTTCCACATGAATTTTCTATTCCCATCATTTAAAAATTTATAGACCGGTTGATTTTGAAAATTAGAATTCAAGAAAGTTGGGTCACCTGTTGGCTTCAAAAAAATAAAGCCAGAATCGTTTGGGGCTTTTACTTCTGCATATTTTAATCCCACCAAACTATCTCGTAAATATCTCATCGCCGCATAACAAGTAGCTATTTTGGTATTACTGGCTGGTGTAAAATATTTATCACCCTGGTAATTATACCAGTATTTATTGGTAGCAGGTTCATAAATACTGATACCTACATGTGCAGTTTGTAACGGCTCAGCATCCAGCACATCTTTATTGGCTGACCTGGCGATTTGCCTTTCAACAGAACAGGAGGAGAGGAAAATGATGAACGATAAATTAAGAATGATGAATTTGATCAAAATGTTCCTTAATTCATAATTCATAACTCTAAATTCTTAATTAAAGCGAAATTACTTTCCCTTGGGCGGCACTTGCTAACGCTGCTTCTATGATACGTATTGTTTTGATACCGTCTTCGGCCGGAACAGGGTTTGGAGCTTTACCGGTTAAAAATTTATAGACATCATCATAGTATCCCATATAGTTACCCGGTTCAGAGGTTTGTTGTTTACGGACCACTTCGCCGTTTATTTCAGTATGTAGTAATCCATCCGGTTGTGCCGGAGCAGGGCACCAACTTTCCAATGAAGGCGCAACACCCTCTAGTAATTTCTGTTCCTGCATGTCAGAACGCTGCTGTAAAAAACTACCTTTCATACCATGCAGCATATAACCCGGAACGGTTTCCCGGCAGATACAGGTAGCTTTTAGCCTCACCCTGAATTTGTCATAATAAAAAAGCATTTCAAAATAATCCGGCGGCACTACATCATCCCGCATTTTCCATACATCGGCAAACAAAGCTTTGGGCCAGCCGAATAGTTGAAGGGCCTGGTCAACTAAGTGAGGACTAAGATCATAAATAATACCGGCGCCAGGCAACTCTCCTTCTTTATGCGGTTTACCACCGTAGCCCGGACGATAGCGGTCATAACGGATCTCCACTTCTCTCAGATCGCCCAACAATTTTTCCTCCACTACTTTTTTTACGGCACGAAAATCGCCATCATATCTCCGGTTTTGATAAATAGTCAGTTTTAAATTTTGCTTTTTAGCCAGCTCTGTTAATTCTTCCGCTTCCTTTACCCTGATGGTAAAGGGCTTTTCTACCACCACATGCTTGCCTGCGAGCAATGCCATCTTCACTTGTTCAAAATGTAAATGGGTTGGTGTATTCACTATGATCAGTTGAAGGTCTTTGTCAGCTATAAGATCTTCCACCGAGCGATAAAGTTTCGATTTGGGATATCTTTCCCTCGAGTCGTTATTATTTCTTTCTACAATACCCGCCAGCTCAAAACCGGGATGCGCTTCGACAAATGGCGCATGAAATAACTTACCACTCATACCGAAGGAGCAAATGCCTGTTTTAATTATATTTTCCATGTAGTATTTAATATTGAGTATTGAACAGTTTATGTTGAATAGAGAACAGAACGATGATCCCGATAGCTATCGGGAGAGCGTCGCAACGAAGACGCCATAAAAAACTGGAAGCTGGTTTCACAATAATCAAACAACACCTAAACGAACTTTTCACTTAAGCAAAGACTAACCAAACTAAGTCACCCTTGTCCTTGAACTTCGCTCAGGATGGGACAGGCGTTCACCCTCTCTCCTGTGCCCGTAACCACCGCTCCGGTATCTCGTTACTGCTCGCCAGCAAATAATCTTTGTAACTACAAGCTATAAAATGCTTATCCGGCAACTGCATCCACCATCGCCCGGTTTTTTTGCTATGCAAAAAAGTAGTTTCCACTTCCGCAAAAGCGATATGGTATTCATTGAACGAATCTCTTTCATCTAATTGTGCTTCCCGTTTGGACCGGCTTCTTCCATCCAATATGTACCAGAGCATCTGGCTGATCTGTTTAGCCGTTAATTCGTCCCTATCGTGCTGCTCATTATAACCATAGATGCCGATGCTTTTCACATTATGACTCATGCCGGCAAATCGTAATAGCATACAGGCTTCTTCGCCATTCAGTCCATTAGGCGATACAACATTAGCCGGGGCATATGCATTGGCAATGGCGGAAATATCAAAACTGAAAAGATTGCTATTGCGGATCACAGGTTCCATTTCGTCAATACCTTCTTTTACATGTCCTACCCGGAAACAATCGAACCTTAATTTATCCATGGTTTCCAGCATTCGCGGATGCACATAATAACTTTGAAAGCCGATATGATTGTAATGGCGCAGATAATTCGGCTCGCCGGTCAGCATTTCCATCAAAAAATTTTCATTCCGGAAAGGCGAATTCATATCAAGGTCAATCAAGGCATCCACGCATGAAGCCTCGATCAGTTTGTTATTATTGGCATGCGCATGGTATTGGGCCAGGGTAAGATCGTGAGAACCGCCGAGAATGATCACCGTCTTACCATCATTCATCAATTCGTTAACAACGGTCTTCAGGGCGGCATACGAATCGGTAAAGGATGAACCGGCTTTTACATTGCCAATATCGGCGATACTGATATCGGTATGCCAGTAAAACAACTGGTAAAAATGACGACGTATAATATCTGGAGCTTTGCTCTCACCAACGATCAGTCCGCTGCCACGTTGCTCTCCGCAACCGACCAATACAAGCTGCACTTCATCGAGGTCCGGGAATTCTTCATCATAAACCGCGATGACCTTTCCCAGCTGGCCATCTTTGTACCCTTCATCATGGGAAATTTCTTGAAGGCTGACAGGCGAAAGAAAATCGGAAATATTTAGGTGGTCTGACATAGTTTGCAAAGCTAAGAGGTAAAGGAGAAAAGGAGGTAAAGAGTGGAGAGTTTTATTGGATAATTTCTTTTTGGAACTAAAAGGTGAAAGAGAAAAGGCGGTAAAGGGGATGACCGCTTTGATAGATATTTCCTTATATAGTATAAATGCACTTCGGCAATCTCTTTTCTCCCATCCTTCACGCGTCCTAAACAAGGAAGACTTTTTCTGGCAACTCTTTTCCTCTTTATCTCTTTTGAGGTCTTAGCCCATACTTTCCCGGCCATGGTTATTAAAAACCCTATGAATTCCATCTCTCATAAGCGACACTTTGAAATTCAGCAGCATCCCGTATTTTAGATTTAGCAACGATAGATGAGTTCTGATCTGATCAAACGAAACCGGAGGTAAGGGGTGAAGTGTCTTTAACTCAAGAATCAGCTTTTCTTCCACAAGCATATCAGGTTTATAACCCTTTTTAATATTCAATTCTTCATAATCAATTGGCAATAAGATTTGCCTTTTCACTATGATCCCTCTTTTTGATAGTTCATAATACAACACCTCCTCGTATACTCTTTCAAAACAACCGGGGCCAATCTTGGAATGAATTTTAATACACAAGTCAACTACTACACCGGTGAGCTCGTTTATTTCCATTTTTCAAAGCTAAGACGTGAAAGAGAAAAGGAGTAGAAGGAGAAAACCGTTTTATTCGATAATTTCCCCTGATATTGTAAAAGCACAATGGTTGACTCTTTTCTCCCATTACAAAGAGATTCAAATAGAAAATGTTGTTTTCTATCAACGCTCTATCTCTTTTTCTCTTTTGAGCTCTTAGCCTATCTTTGCCCCCATGGAAAATTTGTTGAAACAGATAGAGGAGTACAAAACAGAGATCGGTGCATTTAAAGCCACGGATGACAAGCGGGTAGAAGAGTTCCGGATTAAATATCTTGGCACAAAGGGTATCGTAAAAGCCATCATGGGTGAAATGAAGAATGTGCCGGTTGAGCAGAAAAAAGATTTTGGACAGATACTAAATGAGTTCAAACAATTCACGGAAGCAAAGTTCGAAGAACTGAAGAGCGGAACCGTAAATACCGAACAGCCGACATTGACCATAGACCTTTCTCTTCCCGGCGATCCCGCACCACTTGGCAGCCGCCACCCGGTCACGATGATGAGAAACCGCATGGTGTCGATTTTTCAGCGACTTGGTTTTGCGGTAGCTGAAGGTCCTGAGATCGAAGATGACTGGCATAATTTCGGCGCCCTGAATTTACCGGCCCATCATCCTGCCCGCGACATGCAGGATACCTTTTATATACAGCAAAATCCTGATTGGGTATTGCGTACCCATACCAGCAGTGTGCAGATTAGGGAAATGGAAAAAGGTAAACTGCCGATCCGTATGCTAATGCCGGGACGTGTATATCGCAACGAAACGGTCAGCGCCAGGAGCCATTGCTTCTTTCACCAGATCGAAGGATTATATATAGATGAAAATGTTTCCTTCGCCGATCTGAAACAGACACTATATTTCTTTGTAAAAGAAATGTATGGTAAGGATGTAAAGGTTCGTTTTCGTCCATCATACTTTCCTTTTACCGAGCCCAGCGCCGAAATGGACGTAACCTGTTTTATCTGCGGCGGTAGTGGTTGTAATATTTGTAAAAAAACAGGTTGGGTAGAAATTTTGGGATGCGGCATGGTACATCCGAATGTATTGTCTAACTGTGGCATTGATGCTAATAAATACACCGGCTTTGCTTTTGGTATGGGTATCGAACGTCCCGCTATGCTGAAGTATGATGTCAATGACCTTCGGCTGTTCAGTGAGAATGATGTAAGGTTTTTGAAGCAGTTTACTTCTGCGATTTAAACATTCCCCGGTTGAACATAAAGAAACAGCCTTTCAAAAATTGAAAGGCTGTTTCTTTTATAGATAAATATTCTTATTGGACTTTACTTAACTGCATCCTCTTATAACAAAACCAGGCGCCAGCTGCAAAAGCAATCACCGCTATATAAAACCAGGGAGTGAAGTCAACGGCGATGTACATACTGTCTCCCAGTTTATCAAAGTCAGTGGTACCCGTGTTTCTTGTTTTATTACCCAATTCCGGCATGTCCATTTTTACTTTTCGCTTTATATCGATAAGGGTTGCTATTAATGCCGCCACACCCAATATACCCGTTATAACTCCTCCTGTTAAACCGCCTTTTTTATCAAGCAGTGACAATACAAGGCCAATAATCCCCAATCCCAATGCTGCCAGTGCAAACAAATTAGCCTCCCTCTTTTCCCCGTTCCTTTCGGCCTCCTCCAACCCCACAATATGTCCCTGCTTCCCCACCTTCGCCAGC
>JANOCH010000393.1:0-3743 GCA_031412015.1 Chitinophagaceae bacterium | reverse complement strand
GAAATAGAAAAGTTGCAAAGGCATTTGCAGAATGAAAAATGCCTTAGGAAAGACAGTATGGTTGGCAACGAATGGTTTCATTATGGTTATTCGGATCGTTGGATAAATAACAGCGTATACGTCGGATATACTGCCCCGGAATTTTTTATTCCGTGCAGTGAAGGGTATCTGATTTTAAAAGCGCTGAGATTTTGTCCAAGTAGTTTCCAACCTACAAGGTACACAAAACAATTTCAAATTTCAAAATGCAAAACGGGCCGACCCCGCATTTTCTTTCATGCAAAGCCGGCCCGGGATTCTAATTCGATACTTTCCTGGACAGGGTCAATTAGTAGTGTACTGCCTTCAGCGGCCGCTATTTTTTTTCTTCCGGATCAGAGCATCGTTGAATCATACCCGTTGTTGAAATCCGGTTCAGGAAGATCCTTCAATGGATGTAAAATAAGGTCGGCCATTTTTACCAGGACATATCCGGCGATCAAAAAAAACGTCGGCATTTTATAAAGTTTCTTCATGTAGTGAGGTTTAATGTTTGTAGGTAACTATGAATTTCACCGGATCAGGGAAGGCACCCCATTTTTTATTCACCTGTCCTCTCGACAGGTTAGCATTTAATTTCACTTTTTCAAGGGCCGTAAGGGAGGAAGTTGAGTAAATGGCTTGCATTCGTTGTGTAAAAATCGGGATAAGACTGGTCAAAGCATCTTAAGTGATTTGAGATAAGCTATCATTTTCCGGCAACCATTTGGGATTTAAAGAACGATACATGCCAATCCCTTCATACAAACACTCCCATAGAATACTATCTTTGAATGTTGGCAGTTGCAGTTGATTCTTCTTTGCCCAGGATTTATGTAAGAGGTGTGTATATTCAATGGGCGAAGATCCTGTTAATGCGGTCATTGTTTTCCGCCACGCTGGTTTTTCCATAAGCCCGGAACAAAGCTGTTATATCAAGGCATACCGTTTGAGTTCCAAAAGTAAATCCATCGTCAAACCCCAGGAAGCCCAGCATGACGTAGATGGTATCGTTCATATCTATTTCCCTGAATGGAATAGCCAATGAATCCCTGAATCCGTTCCAACTTGCAGCTTTTGATTCAATTAATTTTTTCCAGGCTATTTCATCTGGCGATAAAGCCCTTCTCAATTGTCCGAATGAATCACTACTCTCCTGGCTCATCCTGGTTTTAATGGCTTCTTTCCATTCAACAGAGATCCTGTTGTCAATTATGGCTGTTTTAACGATTAGTGTTTTGGCACCTGGCGTCAATACTTTTTCAGCTTTCTTTTCTGCTGCTGGTAAGGGGATAATAAAAACCTGGAACAATAAATAGAAAAAGATAAACCGCAGAAATAGAGAAATGTTCATTGCCAGTTTTAATTTTTGCTATGAATATTTAGTTATCGGGTTTTATAACTTCATTTCTTTTTCAGGATATAATTTTTCCCTTGTTCATCTTTCTCCAATAGATATCCTTCGTTCAATTCCAATTTCCATCCTTCTCCCTTTACGTTATGTCCTTCAATTGTTAGCGGGTAGCTGATATTCACCTGGTTCCAGTTGGCGCTTATCAATGCGCCTTGTTCCACTTCAAGTATACCCCAATTATCAGTAATGCGTATTTGCGGGTAAACAGTACCCTGGTTGTCCAATGATACCATTTTGGTGTAATCAAATGACATATTCATATTCAGCAAAGAGAGTTCCACATGCGGGGAGTCTATAAGTTTGTTCTGGTACTCAGCGATCTGTTTTTTATTTTTTATATCCCGGGAAATCTCTTCCTTAATAATAATATCGCCGCGATATTTGTTGGTAACGGCATTTACCTGTTTTTTTAAATCAGCTGGTACCGTTATGCCAAACTCCTTTTTGAAAAAATTACTAAGATTGATCTTACCCTTAATTTTTTTATTCCAGTCTTTTTTTATGGCCGATAACAGGTAGCCATATACCGGTGTGGTTTCATAAGCGAATGAACGCAAATAGGAAGGACTGCTGATAAAATAATCAATACGCTTAATAAAGTATTCTTTCATTTCCTCCTTTGAACGTCCGCTCATCATCATGCCGGTGAATTCGCAAATGCCCTCGTTTAGTTCCATTAGGTTTTCCGTTGAATCTGCTCCCGGATACTGTGAATAACGATATGCCCGGAAAGCCAATGCATCACTGATGTATTCTTTCACTTCATTTTCTGCAGTGGCTTTCACCGCTTTTTTCAAAGCTTCCAATTCAAGGCGCAGGTAGATCCGGCCATCTTTTTTATCGAGGTGAGTGTTGTCCGGATTGTAAGCGAAAAAACCCAATGATCTTTGAGCCCGGTGAAATAACTCATGGGTCAGCAGGTTGATCCGGGTATTTTTATTTTTCGATAATGGCAACATGACCATGGCCCAATTTTGTCCGCTCCATTGAACCGAAGTATTGGAAATGTTTACCGTTTTAGGAAGTACCCCGGAATAGAACTTACCATTCTTCTTCAGTATTCCTGCGGTATCCGGCATATTGGTAAAAAGCTCCCGGGTGGTGGGGTTTACCAGCAACACAGGCGCATACAGATCGTAGTTCCATAACTGTTCATGTTTCTTAGTGGCTGCTTTAAGCTCGTTGAAATAAATTACAGCCGTGTCGGCAAACGAACTGGTTTGAGCCATTAAATAGTGACCCGTAGCGAAAAGCAATTGGATGAAAAGCAGGAAGGTTTTGTTTCTCATGATTCTTTCTTCTGTTTATTGCGCTATCAAATTCAATGACGCGATGTTGATAACAGTAATGATGTTATTGTAAAACTAGGTATTGTATCAGTTTGAAAAAGTTTATGCCACGGATGCACGGATAAATATTTTCATCCGTGCATCCGTGGCTTATATGTAGCAGAATAAGAAAGCTCTGAAACCCCCGAAAATTCAAACCGATACACTACTTAAAACTAAAAAGAGAGCCTGTAAATATTTTCCATTTATACTATCCGGCATCACCAAATTCGGGGATGGGTTGTTTCTAATGAGTAAAAAAAGAGCCCGTTTCCGGAGGCTCTTTTTTTGATATGTTTTTAATTCAGCGGTTGCAGGTAGTTGTCTACTACCCAGTCGCCGATCTTATTTCCCATTTCCTGGCCTGCTTCACAGGAAAAACGAAAATGTATTCCGGCCTTCACTCTTGAATCGGCATTTTCATTAGCCGCCTGGCTAAAGCTGGTGAAACTTCTTGAACTTCCTGCAGGAAAAGCGGTAAACGAACTCATGGTAAAAGCCGTGTTATCTCCGAGTAGCCTGGCTAAAACAGCCGCACCGGCATTTCCAAGTACACTATGGGTCGAAGGATAGTCCTGTACCGGTGGCGTGTTTTCCAAAGGTTCCCACTGCAGATCCCCGATCGTGTTATTATTTTCATCGGAGCCTGCTTCCCTGATAGCTGTATAGGGTCTCCAGAAATTGTAATGCAGTTTGGCATCCCATCCAGCAATATAACTATCGGCCAGCGCCATGTCCACCAGGGCAAACAATCTCGCCGTTTCAAACAGGTTCAGTTTTTTGCTGGCCGCGGCAGTACGTGCCACACGATTCCACCCGGCTTCAGAAAATTCGTACCAGAATTTAGAGTAAGCTGTTTCATCAGTGGTACGGACCGTACTGTTTAGTTTACCTTTCTCTTTTACCTCATTAAAATCAGCTGTGTACTTATCACTATTCAATGATGGATACGGCGCCGAACGAAATTGGTCCTTTCTTTCGAG
>JANOCH010000392.1:0-2704 GCA_031412015.1 Chitinophagaceae bacterium | reverse complement strand
TTTATGCCCAATTTCACCACCAAATCATCAGGAACCGGTCTTGGTCTTGCGATGTGCAAGGGAATTGTAGAACAGGTAAAAGGCAAAATCTGGTTTGAGACAAAAAAAGGAAACGGAACAACGTTTCATGTAGAACTGCCACTGGTGGATTAAATGCCTTTTTGTTTTTTTACTTTACTTAAGTATGCTTCAAATTGTGGCAAGGAAAAACTGCTGAGGTTTTTTTCTTTTGTCAATCCGCCTTTTTGTGCTGCCAGTACTCCGTACTTGATGTCATTATATCCTTCAAGGTAGTGAGCATCGGGGTTGATGGATAATAAAACATTTTTTTCCATTGCATAGTCTAACCATCGCCAGTCAATGTCCAATCTTCGGGGATGTGCATTTATTTCTATGGCTACTGCATTGGCGGAGCAGACATCTATAATTTTTTTGTGATCCACCGGATAGCCTCTGCGGCTTAACAGCAGCCTGCCTGTCATGTGACCAAGAATAGTGGTGTAAGGATTGGTAATGGCCGTGATGAGGCGTACCATCGCTTTTTCTTCGGACATCTTCAGGTTGCTGTGTACGGAGGCGATCACCAGGTCAAAGCTTGCCAATACATCATCTGCATAGTCAAGACTGCCATCGTTGAGAATATCGCTCTCTATACTCTTAAATATCTTAAAGGGGGCCAGTTTAGCATTCAGTTCATCAATATAGCGGTGTTGCTCCCTTATTCTTTCTTCATTAAGCCCTTTAGCATAGACGGCCGTTTTGGAGTGATCGGAAAGAACAAGGTATTCGAATCCTTTACTGATACATTCTTTCGCCATCTCTTCAACGGTGTTGGCGCCATCGCTCCAGTTGCTATGACTATGAATGATAGCTTTTACGTCAGCAGGCTGTATCTGAATTGGAAGTGAATTTGTTTTTGCTTTTTCAATGATGCTTCCGGTTTCCCTCAGGCAGGGAGGAATATATTGAAGATTGTGGTGGACAAACACCGCCTCATCGCCAGTACCTGCTTTACCATCCAATGAAATATTGGTAAACTGCTTCCGGAAGTTCTCCATGAATTCTTTGGAGCCTGTTGTTAAAAACAGTTGTTCCGTCAAGTTCGCACCATCGGTATATAGACGAAGCCGCAACCCATTTCTAAGTTTATACAAGAGGCTGTTGTCTGTTTCTTCTAATAATTCGGGTGGTTGTGCTGTTTGAAATTTGGGCTTGACTGCATCCTTTTTTTCAAGGATGATGTATTCCAATTCATCGATAGTTAACTCCTGTCTTCTGTATGCACCCGTGACAGAAACTTTTTCCGGGGAAAACAGTTTTTTTAGGTAATTATCGATCTGCGGGTAGATTTCTTCCAATTGTGCATACAGGAAGCTTCCCTGGTTTTGCAGATAATATTCAATAGCCTCCTGTACATTTTGTTGTGTTTTTTCACCAAAGCCTTTGAATAATGTGAGCCGGTTTTCATTACACGCATACAATAATTCACCGACCGATTCTATCTCCATTTCTTTCCAGATCGTATGAATTTTTTTTGGACCGATCCCTTTTACATTTAGCATTTCAACGACACCGGGAGGTGTTGAAGCAATGTATTCATTCAGGATATTGAGATGCCCTTCGTCCAGCATTTCGATCACTTTTTCGCCAACACTTTTACCGATACCCTGGATGCTGAACAGGTTTGCACGGGCCGTATCTTTTAACTGTAAAGGAAGCTTGTCTATGTTGAAAGCCGCTATGGAGTAGGTTTTCGTCTTAAAGGGGTTTTCGCCATGTATGTCCATGAGTTTGGAAAGCAGCGAAAAATTATCGGCGATGGTGGCATTATCCATTGATGCAAGTTAAGATAATACCCTAATTTTTTTAGCCGTCGGAATGCAGGAAAAGTAGGGCACAAAAAAAAGTCCCGATCAGATCGGAACTTTTTATAACTTCTAAGAAATTAAACTTATTTCTTTTTAGCTGCTTTCTTAGCGGCTTTCTTTTTTGGAGCTGCTTTTTTCTTTGGAGCTGCTTTCTTTGCTGCTTTTTTTGGAGCCGCTTTTTTAGCTGCTTTTTTCTTTGTTGCCATTTTTTTAGAATTTAATGTTTAGTGAAATATGGGTTATCGTTAGTAAAAATAATAATTATTTTATACTACCCAAATTTTTTTTCCACAAAAATGACAATCCGGACAATTATGCTTGAGCAATTGCGATAGAAACGTATGTTCTATCGTTACGTCCTTTGCGAAATTCAACTACTCCATCATTCAATGCAAACAAAGTAAAATCTTTGCCTACTCCAACATTTTTACCAGGATGATAAACTGTACCACGTTGACGAATGATGATAGCTCCTGCAGTTGCAGGCTGACCACCAAAGATTTTTACACCAAGACGTTTGCTTTGTGAATCGCGGCCGTTCTTAACACTACCTTCACCTTTCTTGTGTGCCATGTTATTTGATTTATAAGTTTGTAATTTTTGAGTTGATCAGTTAAGTAAACTTTTCAACTTGTTTAACCCGTTAACAGAATTAAGCGATGTCAGTCACTTTGATTTTAGTATAAGCAGTACGATGTCCTTTCTTTTTGTGAAATCCTTTTCTTCTTTTTTGTTTGTAGGCGATCACTGTATCACCTTTTACCTGGTCAAGAATCTCTGCAGACACTTTTGTTTTTAAAGAAGTACCGATCGAAACTTTGCCATCAGCATCTGCC
>JANOCH010000391.1:0-10382 GCA_031412015.1 Chitinophagaceae bacterium | reverse complement strand
ACATCCCCACAAACCCAGGCCAGCATGGTGTTCCAGCTCCACACCGCCACCGGGAAATTAAAAGCAGAAATAATTCCCACGATACCGAGTGGATGATATTGTTCATACATCCGATGAGCCGGTCTCTCACTATGCATTGTTAAGCCATGTAACTGCCTTGACAAACCAACCGCGAAATCACAGATATCTATCATCTCCTGTACCTCGCCATAACCCTCCTGGAGGCTTTTGCCCATTTCGTATGAAACAAGTTTGCCTAACGATTCTTTATGTTGACGCAGAGCTTCACCAATTTGTCTCACAACCTCGCCTCGTTTAGGAGCAGGCCATGTTCTCCATTCCTTAAAGGCAGCTTCAGCTTTCGTTACCACCACTTCAAAACTTTTTTTATCAGCAGCAGTAACACGTCCGATCAGGTTCCCATCAACGGGAGAAAAAGAACTGATCGTTTCACCGGATGAAGCGATCCACTCGACACCAGTACTTACACCGGCATTAGTAGCCAGAACACCTAATTCTTTGAGGAAATCCATAGTTATATTTTTGAAACGCAAAGGTAAACAACAAGCACTAATGTATCAGTATTGCTCGGATTCGTTGGGGAAGGTTTTGCTTTTTACATCAGCGATATATTGCTGAACTGATTGGGTAGCCATTTCGTGGATATTAAGATACTGTCTCAAAAACCGTGGCTTGAATTCTGTATTAATGCCCAGCATATCATGCATAACAAGTACCTGTCCGTCGCAATGACCGCCGGCGCCGATACCAATAGTGGGAATGTGTAAACTTTCCGAAACTTCTTTAGCTAAGGTAGCTGGAATTTTTTCCAGCACTATACCAAAACAACCTGCTTCTTCCAGTAATAGTGCGTCTTTTTTCAGTTTCTCAGCTTCAGCCTCTTCTTTTGCCCGAACAGCATAGGTTCCGAATTTGTAAATTGATTGTGGCGTCAGTCCAAGATGACCCATAACAGGGATACCGGCCGAAACAATTTTTTTGATAGCATCCAAAGCTTCTTCACCACCTTCCAATTTTATGGAATGAGCCCCTGTTTCTTTCATGATACGAATAGCGGAGGCCAGGGCAATATCGGAATTGGATTGATAGGAGCCAAAAGGAAGATCGACCACAACCAAACAACGCTCAACAGCACGGATAACTGAAGATGCATGGTATATCATTTGATCGAGTGTGATAGGCAATGTAGTTTCATGACCAGCCATGACGTTACTGGCTGAATCACCCACCAATATCACATCAATGCCGGCACCATCAACAATCTTTGCAAACGAAAAATCATATGCGGTAAGCATAGAGATCTTTTCTCCGGCTTCCTTCATCTTTTGCAACGTATTCGTGGTGATTCTTTTTACTTCCTTGTTTACTGACATGAAACTTAGTTGAAGCGCAAAAGTAGGAAAATCAAACTTCAATTGCTTTGCGCAGCAATTCCGCGTAAAGGGTTTGAATCAAACCATCCGCCAAACCGATCTTGGGAACGAATATTTCTTCCGCATCAGCCCAGCGCATCACGTTGATATAAATCAGCAGAGCCGGCACTATTACGTCGGCCCTGTCTTCACGAAACTTATATAAACTCATTCTTTGTGACAAGGAAAGATTGCTAAACTCCTTATAATAATCACGCAACAGATCAAGCGGAAGAGGCTTGCCTTCTTTACGTTTGGATATAGAAAATACTTTATTGATGTTGCCGCCGGTACCAATAGCAGAAACATGGTGAAATCCCTTTGTCCTTGATTTGATGAATTCTTTCATTTCATCCCAAGCCGCCTCAGAGACCTGATTTTTGAGTAGCCGTATGGTCCCGATATTAAACGATTCTTTAAAGACCAGTTTTCCATCACTGAAAAAAGTAAGCTCGGTACTACCACCGCCTACATCAATGTAGAGATATGATTCCTCCACGTTCAATCCTTCGGCAAAATGATTTTCATAGATCAGGGAAGCCTCTTCCTGCCCGGTTATTATATGAATATCGATCCCCGTTTCCGCTTTTACTTTTTGAATGATCTCTTTTCCATTGCGGGCATCCCGCATGGCGGAGGTGGCACATGCTTTCAAATGCTTTACGCCATAGACGTCAAGCAACAGCTTATAGGATTGAATGGTCTTAATAACATTGTCAGATTTTTGTGGTGATATCTCACCTCTTTCAAACACATCGAATCCTAAACGAAGAGGAACTCTTACAAGGGCGATCTTTAAAAACTCGGGCTTAACCAGCGGACCCGAGATCACATCGCTGATCAATAGTCTTGCTGCGTTACTTCCAATGTCAATGGCTGCCAGTCTCAATTTGGGTTAGTGTTTTTTTATACAAATAATCATATGTTTCCACCTGCGAACGCACCTTCTTTTTTGTTGTTTTTACATACTCGTTACTCAACTCGTTGTCCAGCCATCTTGCTTTTACATTATCCTGCAACTGTATATGCAATATATCTTTTAGCTCCTGTTTGATCTCCTTATCCCATATCGGGCAAGTGACTTCAAAACGGTGTTCAAGATTGCGCAACATCCAATCTGCCGAAGATATATAAACTTTTTCTTTACCCCTGTTATGAAATACCCACACACGTGCATGTTCTAAATATTCATCAACAATACTAATTGCTTTTACCTGTCGCTCGAATTGTTTGCGCTCAGTCAGCATACAAAAAATACCTCTTACAATAAGGTTCACCGGCACCCCTTCACGGGCCGCTTCATACAACTTTTCGATCATGCCCTCATCAGAAAGTGAATTCATTTTTAAGGTGATCCCGGAAGATTTATTTTTCCTGGCCTGCCTTATCTCTTCATCGATGAGCTTATACATTTCTTTTCTTACAATTTGCGGACTGGGTATAATCGTAGTACAACTTTTTAACGAATGGCTGCCGGAACGGAAATGTTCCAAGTAATTGAATATACGGCTGACGTCGGTCATTATTCTTGGATTGGATGTAAGCAGGCAATGATCACCATATACCCTCGCCGTTCTTTCATTCATATTGCCGGTACTTACAAAACCATACAACACATTCTTATCCTTTACTTTTTTGCGTATCAGGCAGATCTTTGCATGCACTTTCATATTAGGCATCCCTACCAATACTTTAGCGCCTTCTTCCTCCAGTCTTGCTTTCCACTCCAGGTTGGCTTCTTCGTCAAACCGGGCACGCAGTTCCAGCATCACCACTACTTCTTTACCATTTCTTACCGCATTTACCAGTGCATTAATGATCTTTGATTGCGCAGCAAGGCGGTAACAGGTAATTTTGATCGTATTTACATCAGGATCGATGGCGGCTTCTCGTATGATATCAATAAGGGGCGTAAAAGAATGATAGGGCAGGTGCAGCATAATATCCTTTTCCAAGACTATATCTGATACTCTGCGCTCCATCAAAAGCGGATGATCAAATGATTTTTTCCTCGGCTTCTTTATTTTAAACACCTGCTCCGGAAAATCCATAAAGTGCCTGAAATTGTGAATGCGTCCGCCGGGAATAAGATTATCCTTTCTGGCAAGGTCCAGCCTGCGGGTGAGATATTCCAGCAAACCCGGATCCATTTCCTTATCATAAACGAACCGAACAGGCTTACCCTTTCTCCTGTTTTTTAATCCTTTTTCAATTTTTTGAATAATGTTGGTGGATATATCGCTGTCAATATCCAGCTCGGCATCTCTTGTTACTTTAAATATATGTGCATGATACTGGTCATACCCGAAATATGAAAATATCTCCGGTAGATTAAACCGGATCACATCTTCCAAAAGAATGATATGATTTTCCTCCGGCTTAGATGGAAGTATGATGAATCTTCCTACAACACGGCTCGGTCCTTCTATCAATGCAAATTTTTTCTTTAAGGCGCTTTCCTTCTTCCACATGACAACAGCCAGGTATATTGATTTATCACGGAGATTGGGAAGTTGCGGTATATTTTCGATCATCAGCGGTATTACGTTGGAGCTAACCTCCGCATCATAGTAATCCCTGACAAAGTCCTGCTGCTCGGCATTTAATTCATTTTCTGTAACGAGAAATATTTTCTGCCCTTTCATTTCCAGCTGCACGTCCTCCCAGATCCGGGCAAATTCACTTTGTTGTGTCAATACGATCATTTGAATTTCATCCAGGATTTGCTGTGGATCTTCTTCAAGGTGCATATTGGCTTTTTCACTTACCTGCATCATTCTTTTCAGGGTAGCCACACGCACCCTGAAAAATTCATCAAGATTATTAGAAAAAATGCCGAGGAAGCGAATACGCTCCCTTAATGGAACAGACTTATCAGCGGCCTCCTGCAATACCCTTGCGTTAAAGGAAAGCCAGCTAATATCTCTTGCAATTGTCTTTTGTTTATGCTGGATCATGCAAATTTTAGTTACTTAATAAAGCCATGAAATTAGCTAACAAGCCTATATAAGTGTATTAAGTTTTAAATAATAAACAGGCTCAATTTCAAACCTGGTTGAAAGCCACCATTATCCGGCAGCTATTCGACTTCTTTTATTATGCCAGGGAAGCAAAGCAAAACTGAATAACCCGCCGATGAGTATGATAACAGTTTGCGCGATCCATAGCAGCCAGCCAAAAGCGACGGCAATACTTTGTTGGAGCCCATACAACTGCATAGTGGCTTCTATCAGGTAAGCGTAGGCGCCAATTCCACCAGGGGTAACGATCATGCCAATACTGCCCGCGGATAAAACCGTGAAGGCCTCTTTTATTCCGTATTGCTCGGTCTCGTGCAACGCCTGGAAACCAATATAGCCGCCAGACAGGTAAAGGATCCACAGCATTAATGTTAATAACAAAAACTGTCCTCTTTTTTTCAAATGGCGGACGGCGCCAAGTCCCTGCCATATTCTCTGCCCGATTTTTTTTAACGCCATTCCCAAATCAACAAAGGTTTTCTTTTTTATGATCATCCACAATGCGATGACCAGGATGATGAGACCAATTAGAATAAGACCAATCACATAGCCCGGTATCTTTTTAGTTTCTTCTTCTCCGGCAACATTAAAGACATTATCAGCCAACCGGGAATAAAGACCCGGCTGAATAATTAACGTAATGCCAAAAACAATCAGCAATGACATTGCATCGATCAGTCTTTCGAGAATGATGGTGCCCACAAGTTTATCGGCAGGGATCTTTTCATAGCGGGCCAACAAGGTACATTTTAGTACTTCACCAAGGCGGGGGAAAGCCTGGTTGGCCAAATAACCTATCATGACCGCGAAAAAAGTATTGGCCTTGTCGGGTCTGTACCCCAATGGCTCAATCAGGAGGCGCCAGCGAAGAGCCCGTACATAATGACTTAAAATAAGAATAATGAAGACGGGTATAGCGAGATAGAATCGGGCATTTTCCAGTGCAAGCCGGATCTCAGCCCACTTATCGTTATCTATATCCTTAATAGACCACCATACCAGGAATATACCGAGGCCAAGGAAAAAAAGATATTGGAATACTATTAAAACCCGTTTATTCATAGTCGTAAAGTAAAGCTATGCAGCAGCGATCAGCGTTTATTACCTTCTTTAGGAAAAACGATCGAAGGTTTAAAAGTCTTTGCTTCTTCAAAATCCATCGTTGCATAAGCGATAATTACCACTATATCACCTACCACCGCCTTGCGGGCTGCAGGGCCATTCAAACAACAAACCCCGGAGCCTTTCTTTCCCTTGATCACATAGGTTTCCAGTCTTTCTCCATTATTGATATTTACTACCTGCACTTTTTCATTTTCAATGATATTGGCTGCTTCCATCAGGTGTTCATCAATGGTAATGCTTCCCACATAATTAAGATTGGCTTCAGTAATTACCGCACGATGGATCTTTGATTTGAATATCTCTATCTGCATCCTGCAAAAATAATTCTTTTATAAGGTTTAACCATTTAATAAGCGCTATGGTTTATTCGTTTATTACACCAAGTGACAAAGCGATAGCTTGTGACCGTTTAAACCTCATTCAAAAGTATATTATCGATAAGGCGTACCTGGTTCAGGAAAGCCGCCGCGAGAGCTACCAATTTTTGCTGACCATCCCAATGATTAACTAGTTCAAGTGTGTTGGCGTCCGCGATATCTACATAATCTACTTTAAACCCATTATCATCAAGCAGGCTTTGCGCTTTTTTCTTTAATTCGCTTAGTTCTCCCTTTTCTAAATGGTCTTTAATAAAATGAAGTGCTTTATAAACAGTAACCGCGTTTTTTCTTTCATCATCGCTTAACCTCATATTACGGCTGCTCATGGCCAAACCGTCAGGCTCACGAAGAGTGGGGGAGATGTTTACATCGATCATTTCTGTCATTCCAATTAAACCGACCAGTTTTTTTATCACCATGCATTGCTGATAGTCTTTTTGCCCGATATACAGGTTATCCGGTCTTACAATGTCGAGCAATCGGTGAACGACCATGCAAACCCCCTGGAAATGGCCGGGACGGTAATGCCCTTCCAGGATAGTTTCAAGTGATCCCAGGTCATAGTTTATGGCTGTGTTTGTTCCACCAGGATAAATCTCTTCAACAGAAGGCAGGAACAAAGCATCACACCCGGCGGCTTCCAAAATGACTATGTCTTTTTCGAGGGTAACGGGATACTTTTTGAAATCGGCAGGGTCATTAAACTGCGTGGGATTGATAAAAATGCTGGAAATACACAGGTTTCCATCTTTTTTTGATCCGGCTATCAGTGAAATATGTCCACCGTGCAGAGCTCCCATCGTGGGGACAAAACCTAACTTTTGGCCTTGTTTTCGCTTGCTATCAAGGTAATTACGAAGGTCATTTGACCTTTTAAATAATATCATAAGAAGTATACTTAATGCTAAAAAACAACACAACTTAACTATTCCTTGCAAAAAATAGTACCTTCGCCCACGTTTTCTAAAAATGATTCATCTAAACGGGACTACATGTCAGCAAAAAAACGGATTTTATTTATTGCCAACGAAATGTCGCCCTATCTGGAGTTGACGGAATTTTCGGAGATTGTAAATAAGTTGGCGATAAAGGCGAATGATAATGGATTTGAAGTTCGCTGTATCATGCCTCGCTTTGGTACTATCAATGAACGCCGTCACCGCCTGCACGAAGTGGTTAGGCTGTCTGGTATCAATGTATCAGTGGACAACGATGATATGCCATTGCAGATCAAAGTGGCCTCACTGCCCAGTGCACGGCTACAGGTTTATTTTTTGGAGAACGAAGAGCTTTTCAAAAGAAAATACATTTTTCACGATGAAAATGAAAAATGGTTTGATGATAATGGCCTGCGAACAATATTCTTTTGCAAAGGAGCGCTGGAAACGGTGAAAAAATTTGGATGGCCGCCGGATATTATCCATTGCAGTGGTTGGATGACTGGTCTTATACCTGCTTACCTGAAAACGCTCTATAAAAAGGAGCCTGTTTTTTCGCATAGTAAAACCGTGTTTACCGTTGGTCAGAATACATTTAAAGAGAAGTTGGGCAACGATTTCCTGAAAAAAGCATTGATACATCCTTCATTGAAAGAAAAGGAACTGGAGATATATAAAGAAGCCACCAATACCGCGATGTTCAGGGGTGGCGCCACTTTTGCCGATGCAATAACTTTTGGAGCGGAGAAAGTTGAGAAAAAACTACTGGATGAATTTACAAAGGTCAGAGGTAAAAAAACATTGTTGTATAATGAAGAGTCTGATTTAACAGAGTATTTACAACTGTATGGCGATCTTGCAGGCAAGTAGTATTCCTAATTTCTAACCCCGGTATAAAATATTTTTGTGAAGCAAAAACAGCTGGCCTTAACGCTTGGAGTTCTTTTTACCAGCACTCTGATATTATTTATTTCCTGCAAAAAGATCAATGAATCGACGACGCTTGGTGGAGACCTGATTCCGGAAGTGGATAACATAACCACCTTTGATACTACCCTTACCGTTGCAGCCTTTAATGATACTTTTACGTTGACGTCGGATACCACCTACTATGATAGAGGCAACACCCATTTCCTGGGCCAGATAAACAATGATCCTTTTTTTGGAAAAACGGATGCTAAACTTTTCCTGGAACTGAAGCCCGGTTTTTACAAATTTACATTCGGCAATAAACCAGATAGTCTGCATATTGATTCCGTCGTGCTTGTACTGGACTACGTGGAAACGTATGGTGATACAGTGACTCAGCAAACAATAAATGTTTATGAGATACCTCAGACAAGTAATTTCGGTGATACCATTCTTACGATAAGAAAAAGTAATTATGAAAAGGGGGGCTTTCTTGGAACCAGGACTTTTCAACCATTGGTCTTAAATGATTCAATAAAAGCACGGGAAGACACAACCGCGAATCAATTGCGCATCAGGCTTGACAACTCCTTTGGCGAACGATTACTTAATTACGACACGACAAGTGGCGGAGCATATATAAATGATTCCACCTTCCGTAGCAAGTTCAAAGGTTTTGCTATCGAGTCAGTCAGTGGTAATGCGATAATGGGATTTAACCTGCTTGGCGCAAATACAAAACTGGCTATTTATTACAAAGATGACAATGGCGATCCTGGAAATTTCCCGACTGCATCGTCAGATACTCTGGTTGAATATTTCACATTTGTCGATAATGCCAATTACACTTCGGCGAATTTTATACAAAGGGACTATACAGGTTCAGCACTGGCCTCGGCAGTTAATGGAAATACCACGCCTGACGACCTGGTTTATATTCAAAACACACCCGGTTCCTTTGCATCCATCAAAATACCCGACTTAGCCGGTTTGAGCAACCGGGTGGTTCACAGGGCTGAATTGATAGTGGAACAGGTATATGATATAAACGATACCATTTTTCCTCCAAGTAACCTCTATCTTGATGCGTATGACCCATCGGTCTCTGCATTTAGAGTAGTACCATACGATGTCAGCTTTGATGTAACAGGAAATTCAAATCTTGGAAGTTTTGGTGTTGGTGGTGTTAATACAAAAGATCCACAGGGAAACAGTATTAAAAATTGGCGGTTTAATTTAACGAGATATGTTCAGCATGTGGTGAATGATACAGAACCCCTCTATGACCTTCGATTGTCAAGTCCGTTATATGTTAGGGAGCTATATCGGCCGGGGGTTCTGAATTCAACCAGTACATTGGTGGAGATTCCGGTTAATGCGGCAGCGGGAAAAGGCAGAGTGAGGTTAGCCGGCAATACCGGGCCCGCTGATCCTAATCCACGCAAAATGCGATTGAGGATTGTTTATTCTAAAATTTAGTGGAAAAACTGTAAATATTGAATTGGATCGGGTGCTATCTTTGCACCCGATTTATTTTATAGACTAACCCATTTTAAAATTTAAAGTTCAATTATGCCTTACTTGTTTACTTCCGAGAGTGTTTCCGAGGGCCACCCGGATAAAATAGCCGACCAGATATCAGATGCGCTGATAGATAATTTTCTTGCTTTTGACGCGCAAAGTAAAGTCGCCTGCGAAACATTGGTCACTACCGGACAAGTAGTATTGGCCGGTGAAGTAAAATCGAAGGCATATTTGGATGTGCAGGAAATCGCCCGGGGTGTTATTCGCAAGATTGGTTATACGAAGAGTGAGTATATGTTTGAAGCAAGCTCCTGTGGTGTTTTATCCGCCATTCATGAACAGTCTGCTGATATCAACCAGGGTGTTGACCGTAAGAAAAAAGAAGAGCAAGGCGCCGGAGACCAGGGAATGATGTTTGGCTACGCCAGCAATGAAACGGCCGATTATATGCCGTTGGCGCTGGATATTGCACATAAACTGTTGATCGAACTGGCGGCACTAAGAAGAGAAAACAAGCTGATAAAATACCTGCGCCCGGATGCTAAAAGCCAGGTGACACTGGAATATGACGATAACAACCAACCGATTCGTATTGACGCTATCGTTGTATCTACACAGCACGATGATTTTGATTCAGAAGCCAAAATGCTGGCAAAAATCAAGGCCGACATCATCAATATCCTGATACCAAGAGTCAAATCAAAATATAAGAAGTACGCCAGGTTGTTTAACGATAATATCAAGTATCACATCAACCCAACAGGAAAGTTCGTGATTGGCGGGCCGCATGGAGATACAGGTTTAACGGGTCGTAAGATCATTGTTGATACTTATGGAGGTAAAGGTGCACATGGAGGCGGGGCTTTCAGTGGTAAAGATCCGAGTAAAGTGGACCGTAGCGCTGCGTATGCCACAAGGCATATTGCTAAAAACCTGGTAGCTGCCGGTGTTGCTGAAGAAATATTGGTACAGGTTTCTTATGCTATAGGTGTGGCACAACCTACCAGTATCAATGTAAATACTTATGGCACAGCAAAAGTAAATTTAACTGAT
>JANOCH010000390.1:0-6621 GCA_031412015.1 Chitinophagaceae bacterium | reverse complement strand
ATTACTGTTAAATAAAAGCGGCCGCCGCAGAAAGAATATACCCGCCGGGAAGACGGTAAGGCGGTAAGAAATCCTACAAATCAAATCCCGATAGCTATCGGGATTCCGTCTTCCCGCCTCCCCGGCGTAACCCTCAACGTTTCTTTTGCAACGGAATCTTTAAAAAAATTTATCAGCGTCCAAATGCAATTAACTAAAGCCAATCATTAGAATACCGGCCCGTGCAATTCTGTATCTGCTTTCGCGAATGCTTTTTTAAACCGGGCGAATACTCTTTCTCCTTCAGCTTTCCTGCTACCGGTAGTGAAAGCCTGGTATAAACCAAAAAGCGACCAGCCATTCTCATCGTTATTCTCCAGGTCTTTTTGAAAAACATTTTTGGCATTTTGCCATTGACCCGCTTTCAGGTAAGCATTGCCTAAATAATGTTTTGGACTCAGCATCCAATCCCGGGGTTCGTTGTACACCATATTTTCCTCGACGTCCACTGCCTTTTCCAACATAGCAATAGCTTCTTCATACTTTTTTTCTCCCAGTGCAATACTACCATTCAAAAGATTTTCAGCTACTATCGCACCCTGTAATGCAGAAGAAAATGGCGTCATAGGAACAGCCAGCCGGCTGTCTTTCATTAATAGCTTTAGGTTTTCCAACTCCTGCCTTGCTTCCCGAAGTTTACCTTGTTGTGCAAATGTCATCCCTCTTCCGAAGCGATATAGTGTATTGGCATACACCATCGACGAATCCGGCAGGGGCATGGCAAGCAATTCATTCCAATGACCAAAACGCACATGCACCAGCACCGGTGTCATATAAAGGTATTGTATATAGTTGCCCAAAGCTCCCTCGCTACTGAGATAATCTTTAGGGATACTATTAACTGTTTCTTTAGCCGATTTAACGGACAGGGCAGCATTCCCTTCCATCATAGCATTATTGGTCTGCATATGAAGGTTATGAATTATATAAAGGAAATCATTGCCGGTAACGGGGGCATACAACGTTATATATTTTTTATAACTGTTTACGGCGTTTTCATTTACCTCAACACCTTTGCGGTAATTGCCGGTACGCAGATAAATATGCGATGGCATATGTACCAAATGGGAAAGCCCCGGTGTCAACTGACCTAACCTGTCTGCACTCGGTAGCGCTTTGTCGGCGTAAGGCGACGGCTCCATCACATGAATATAATAATGATTGGCGCCGGGATGATCAGGATAAACTGCCAATAGTTTTTCCAATACTTCCCGGATAAGTGGCGTCCAGGGTTTGGGGCTGCCATTGATCTTCCAAAGGTCCCAGGGATGTTGCAGCATCAGCGCATCGGCATACAAAGCTGCTATGTCCGCATCATCCGGAAATTTATTATAGGCATCTTTCATTTTGTCAACATACAATTGATTCAACTTTTCTCTTTTAACCGTTGAGTCGGCTGAATAACGAATGAGCTGTGCCTGAATCAGTATCTTTTCTTTTTCCGTCGCATTGGCGGATAACTCCGCAGCTTTTGAGCTGGTCAATAACGCTTCAGGTGAAGCTGCATAACCGAGATCATTGATGTTAGGCCCATAAGCCAATGCCTGCGCCCATTGTATCATGGCCGAATAAGGATCGAATTTCGCCGCTTTTTTAAATGAGGCCATGGCTTCAATAATATGAAAGCCATAATAACAGTTAATGCCCTGGTTGAAATAAAATTGCGCACTGTCGCTCCTGGTGGTGATCGTCCACTGGTGCGTACCAGACCCCGGTAGAGGAGGAATATCCTGTTCCTGTATCCATTGTCCCAATGCATTCCAGTCGGGGCTGCAGCTTTTAATATTTCTCTTTGTATAGTCGGCGCCCGTAAAAAAATTTTTATTCTTAGCAAGGCCCGAAATCAGCAGTAAGGCTATTGCCATGCCGAAAGGCAATAAAAGCAGTTTGGATTTCATAATGATGTGATTGACCAATAAAAGTTACGAAGATTGGAGGGAATTGTCGGAAAAAACGGGCAAATACCGTTTTTAAGTTGATGTGAAATGCTTTTAATTGATGCACTTTCGGGAAGCTTGTATAAATAACTAAACGAAACTTACCAAAAACCTAAGTAGAAATATAGACTGATAACAAACCCTTATTCCCTTACTATTGATAAATTGAACCCACCATAGGCTCGACTGACCTTACAGCCATTTGAAAAGTACCACCTAAAATAAGGTAATATGGTTGTTGGCGTAGTTGTAATGGTTTCTACTAAGATTATTGGGCCATACTAAGCAAAAAAATGCTTCATTCCAACAGCCCTTTGTATCAAATTAATTTTAAAAATAGAAATTCGAAATCAGCAGTCAGGAAATTTCGCCGACGCCAGGCAATAAAAGGCGCTGGGGTTTCATATCAATGTGGCCGATCAATAAAATTTATGAAAATTAAGGGAAATGCCAGAAGAGAAAAAAACGAACATATACCGTTTTTAAGCTGATGAGAACTGTTTTAAATTAATGCACTTTTGAGAAACGGCTATAAAAAACTAAACGAAGATCCGTAAAACCTTAGTAGAAATAAAGACTGATGACATGACCTTATTACCTTATTATTGGATAAAATGAAAATAGAATATAATAATCTATACACACACTTTATATTTACGACCCAACATCGCTTGCCACTCATCTCTGAGATGCACAGGGAAAGAATCGAAAAATATATTACAGGTATAGTGAATAACAATGATTCGCACCTGTACTCGATTTATGCTAATCCCGAACATATACATTTTCTAGTTTCCCGTTCGCCAATATTGGCTGAGGAAACCCTGGCTTGCATTGTTGCTGAAAGTTCCAAGCGATTCATACTTCAAAATAAACTGTGCGGAGGTCAATTTGCGTGGCAGGAATCAGCATCAGCATTTTCTGTGTCAAAGTCTGATGTGGACCGGGTTTGTAAGTATATCCTTGAGCAGCCGGAACATCATCGAAAGGTGAGCTTTGCCGACGAGTATGACGAGTTTATCAAATTTTATCAAAAGACCTTACTGCCATTTGAAAAATACCATATCAAGTAAGGTAACAAGGTCGTTGGGGTAGTCGTACTGGTTTCTACCAAGATTATAAGGTATCAGGCTACAGTTTTATGATGTCAATTTCGGAAGGCGGGTATAAAAATTAAACGACCGTCCATAACACCTTAGTAGAATACAGAATGATGGCTAGACCTTATTACCTTATTATTGGACAAACTGAAATAGAGTAGAATAATCTTTAGTATGACGAATTTGTCGAATTTTATCAAATGAATCTACAGTCGTTTGAAAAACACAGGGTGAAATAAGGTAATAAGGTTGGTGCGTAAGCGTACTGGATTCTACTAAGGTTATCGAGGCATACTTAACAAAAAAGGTTGCCACTTCACAGCAGCAACCCTTGTAAATTAATTTCAAAAAAAATTATGCTTCTTCCGGCGTAAGATATTGCGCATAGGCATAACCTTCTTCCCCATCATTTGTTCTGACCAACCACCATTGGTCATTGGTCTTGCTCACAAGCGTTATTATTTCGTGATGAGCCGCTTTGCCAACAATAGGCTGATCGGTACCTGGTCCTTTGCGAATATTAAGATTCGATCTTTCGGTAGTAACCTTTGCTTTGGTACCTGGCGCGGCGTCTGTTACATTCACATTCATCACTACGTCGCCGGAAAGAAAATCGGGGTCAATTTTTCCATAAATATCCCATAGCTGATCCTTTACCGCGCCATTGGGCGCTACACCGTCAATGTATAGAACACCTTCCTGCTCACGTACCTGGAGATCTGTGACACCGGCCGCTGTAGCAGCATCAGTGAGCTCTTTATATTTATCCTGCAATGCCATAGTTGTAAATTTAAAAGTTAATTATTTAGCGATCTTCAAACCTGAAGCATCCACCTTTTTAGGTTTCAATCCATCCAATGCCATTTTCAATTTCTTCCAGGCATCGGATTTTAATTCACCCGATACAGAGATAACACCGTCTTTCACTGTAGCTGTTACGCCGGGAAAATCTTTAGTAGCATCTTTAACTGCGGAGGTGAGCGGATCATCCGCCGTAATTTCTACAGCTGCAGGAGGTGGGGGCGGAGCGGCAATGGTAACATTGTTTTGTACTGATTTAACTCCTTTGATCGCAGCCACCGCTGTTTGTACAGCGGCTTGTGCCGTGGCATCTTTAACCTCACCCGTTACAGTAGCGATTCCATCTTTTACATCAACCATCAACCCATTGAGATCGGGATTGGCTGCGATGGCGGCTTCCACGGCCGTTTTTACATCCGCATCTTTTACTTTGGATTTACAGCCCGGCGTGGCGCTGCTGATAAATGCCATTGCTCCAAACAGCAATAACATCCTGGCAAGTTTTTGTTTCATAACTGAATTTGATTTTTGATATTAATGAAGGTATTCCATTTTAACCGCCCGAATTCAACGGGATGAAAAGATATTACAAAGTTTATACCAACAAAATCAGTTATCCGTATTGCCTTCCAATGACACAATCAATTCAAAGACTTTTTCATACTGCTGGTTAAGCTTTGACAATTCATCGGCTGCTTTTTTATAAGCGGCTTCAGCCTGCTGAAATTTGGTTTTATCTGAATAGATGGCGGGATCAACCAAAGAGGCCTCCAGTTCTGTTTTTTGGACATTGAGTTTAGCGATCTGCTCTTCCAATTGTTGAAAAATGCGTTGCTGTTTCTGCAATTCCTTTTTCGCCTCTTTATTTATTGGTGCAGCGGTAGCAGGTTTAGCATTTACCGGTATGACAGGTTCATTTGACTTCTTTGACCTGTCTGACTTTGCCGGTCCGACCTCCGACTTCTGACTTCCGACTTCTGTCTTCTGATTTCTCTCCTCTGCCTTCTTCGCATCAGCTTCCTGTTTCGCCATCCGTTCTTTCCACGCTACATATTCTTCATACCCACCTTTGAATTCTTTTACTTCGTGATCTACTATCTCCCAAATTTTATTCGCAGTTTTGGAAACGAAATAACGATCGTGGCTTACCAGTATAATGCTGCCTTCGTATTTATTTAATGCTTCGATCAACAGATCGCAGCTATGCATATCAAGGTGGTTCGTCGGCTCATCCAGCATCAGGAAATTGGCTTTACTTACAATTGTTTTCGCCAATGCCACTCTTGCTTTTTCACCACCACTTAATATTTTAATTTTTTTATCCGTATCATCTCCACTGAATAAAAAACAACCCAGCAATCCGCGCAGTTCAAGGTCCGTCATCTGGCCGCCGCATTCTTTCATTTCATCGAGCAAAGTGTTGTTGATGTTCAATGCTTCAAGCTGGTGCTGGGCATAGAAGCTTTCGTCTACATTATGTCCCCATTTCCTTTCTCCGCCATCCACTTTTTCTACACCAGCGATGATGCGGAGCAGGGTGGATTTACCTTTTCCGTTGGCGCCAATTAAAGCGATCTTATCACCCCGGTCTATTTCGACTGATGCGTTTTTTACGATCACGTTATCTCCATAGGCTTTACTAACATGTTTTAATTCCGCCAACACTCTGCCCGGTGTTTTATCCACCCTGAAGTTGATACGTATATTGGGACGCTCCAATGCTACATCTTCTATACGTTCCAGTTTGTCCAATTTTTTCATGATGCTTTGCGCCATCGCCGCCTTACTTGCTTTGGCCCTGAAACGTTCTACCAATCTTTCATTCTGTCGTATATAATCCTGCTGGTTCTCATAGGCTTTTTGTTGCATGTCGATACGAATGGCTTTCTCTTTTTCATAATAATCATAATTGCCATTGTAGATATGCAATTGCTGCTGGTACACTTCCACGATCTTGGTCACCATCCGGTTGAGGAAATATTTATCATGGCTCACGATCACGACCGATCCCTGGTAATGTTGCAAATATTTTTCCAGCCATTCGATGGAAGGAAGATCAAGGTGGTTCGTCGGTTCATCCAATAATAAAAGATCAGGTTGCTGTAAGATCATTTTCGCCAGCAAAACCCGCATTCTCCAACCTCCGCTGTATTCTTTGTAAGGACGTTGCAGATCGGCATTGGAAAAGCCAAGCCCTTGTAATACCTCTTCTGTTTTGTGATGAATATTATAACCACCCAGTGTTTCTAATTCATGCAATTTATCGGTGTATTCATACAGGGTTTTTTCATCACCGGTTTTTTCCAGTTCTTTTCCCAGTACTTCAATTTCCTTTTCCAGTTCCAATACTTTCTCAAAAGCTCCCAGGGCTACCTGCAGAATTGAATCCTGTGTATCGAAGCTTAAAAGATCCTGGTGCAGATAACCGATAGAGGTACTACGGCTCCGTTCCACCGTTCCGGCGGAAGGAGCGTATTGACCTACTAATAGTTTTAATATTGTTGACTTACCGGTGCCGTTATACCCGATCAGCCCGATCCGCTCGTTGGGTTGAATATGCCAGGTAGCGTCCTCAATGATTGTTCTTGCCCCAAATTCGAAAGTAACATCTTGTAATCCTGCTAACATAATGTGAATGGTGAATAGTGAATGGTCAATTATTGCCTTCTGATTTTATCAAACCTGTTAAGAGTTTGAAAGACGCGATCATTGACTGACCTAAATTAGTCGTATCAATTGTTTTT
>JANOCH010000389.1:0-7598 GCA_031412015.1 Chitinophagaceae bacterium | reverse complement strand
GATGCTGGCCAGCGCTTCCGTTTCCTTTGACGTGGCAAGGCCTTCCAGAACCTGCAACAGGTAAACGATCTTCTGAAGGCCATCGCTTTCATTCATCTTGGCTAACAGGGAAGCAACATAATCATGGGTAGCTCCAAATATCTTAAGCCCTCTTTGCGCCTTGTTTAGAAAATCTTTTAGTAGCTGGCTTTCTTCCAACTGGTAAAAATTTTCGCCAAAAATTTCCTTGCTGAAATAAAGAACAATAGCCGTCGAATGAAGACCTGAATCTTTTTTATAAAAGGAAGAATCACTGTACCAGACATGCGGGATATTCGGTCCAAGGAAAACCATATCGCCCGGTCCAAAGACTTCTATCTTATCGCCAATAATTCTCTTACCGGTGCCGGCCGTAACGTATACGAGTTCGCATTCCGGATGAAAGTGGAAGGGTGTGTCAAAATAGGAGACATCTCTTTCAACAATTATCAGGCTTTCCTGTGGTGTTTTACCAATTTGGGTAAAAAGCGGTTTCATAGCAGCGGAGATCGATGAAAATAGTTTACTAATAATCAGTTTATGTTTTCCGGGATAAAAAACATTTATCCTTTGCCTTACCTTACAAAGATAGGTGGCAAAACAACCATTTTGGATGTTCTTATTTCATTGAGATCAGGATATTGCCAGAGAGTGCGCTGCCAAGAGCAGTTGAATTAAAATATCAAAGCTATTTGACGGTTAAAAGTCTACACGTTCAAAAATTTTGTTTTGCTATTTTTCAAACGGGATAAAGGTATTTCTGTTAAAACTGATTTGTCACATGGCTAGTAAGTTGAAACCAAAATCATGTCACAGGATTATTTCCCAGCTGCACGATTGATCACTGGGTGTTAGTTTAAGAAATAATACGAACAGCAACCTCTTTTGTTTCAATCAGCATTCGAAAGGTGTATACATCACTTTCTTTTTTTAGTCAACGTAAGCTGGTGTATTAATTTTTTTGTAAATAGAATTGAGTTTGACGATCGTTAGCATCGGGCCATTTTCGGCAAAGCAGCTGCTCCGCCTTGTCGAATTTCAACTACAAGCGAATCATACGCGGAACTATTTTCTGGCGGCCCGGTATATTGTTTCTTTGTGTTATCAACGTTCGCAAGCAGATCATCCATATACAAGATCCAACGTCCAATGAAAACTGTATTCAATTTCCAAATGAAAGCTGATCCTTATCCAATGAGAACCGTTACGCTAAAAAGAATGGTATGAAAGAATTAACAGCCCTGGTCATCAAACCGGGGCCTGTTGTTTTTAGGCCTTTTTTTTAGTGAAAATGTTAAGAGGTCTTAACGATAGACAGTAGGGCATGATTTTAGTGCAAACGCGGCGGGTTCCTGAATTAATTTAAATGTAGCAATGAAAAAGACTTTAAAAGGCGTATGCCTGGTTGTTTCTTCCTTAGTTATCAGCTTATTGCATTTGCCATTTGCCTTCGCGAAAACAGGCTCTGCTAATAAATCATTTTCCCGGCCCGCTATTTCAAGTACACATTCTTTGATTGATACTTCAACCTTTATTCCTCCTTTTAAATCAGTATATGACAGCCTGCAGCTTGACCTGGCAGGATTGAGCAGGCAGGCTTACGATTATGCTGTGCGGGGCTATGAAAAGCTCATCAGCCAGGGTAAGTTGCTTAATCAGTCGATCATCGCGATAGTTGATTTTAGTCAACCCTCCAATCAGAAAAGATTGTATGTGCTTGACATGACAAATTACAAGGTACTTTTTAATACCTTGGTGGCACATGGAAGAAATTCAGGAAAAGAGTGGGCCACTTATTTTTCTAACAAGCCTGCATCCTATAAAAGTAGCCCGGGTTTTTACATTACAGGTGAAACCTATTCGGGAAGCAATGGTTATTCATTAAAATTGAATGGTGTTGAAAATGGTATCAATGACAAAGCCATGAAGCGGGCTATTGTCATGCATGGAGCCGACTACGTTAATGAATCTTATATCTTCTCACAGGGATATATTGGCCGTAGCCAGGGTTGTCCGGCTGTTCCTCTCAGGGACGCAAGAAATATTATCAATACCATTCGTGATGGAGCCTGTCTTTATATTCACACTCCCGACCAGCATTATTTCTCCCGTACGGTCATGTTCAATGATAACTCACGCGGTTAAGATATCTTCTTTCCAAAAAGCGATCAGAAATTAAACGACGTTTTAAGCGCACAGCAAATTTTAGTCCCTGTCAATTCTTCAAACATCGGGGACAAACTTTTACCATTCCGTAAGTCTCCCGCCGATTATTATATTATCCTTAATTTAGCCCCACATTTATTGACTATGCCAACTAATGCCAATAGACAATTTTTAGATTTTGAGAAACCGGTAAAGGACCTTATTGATGAGATAGAAAACGCTAAGCACAGGCAGGAGAAGACCAAGATTGATATGACGGATGTTATCCAGCGTCTTGATCAAAATATATTGGAGAAAAGAAAAGAGATCACGGCCAACCTGAGTAGCTGGCAACGGGTGCAGCTCAGCCGTCACCCGGACAGGCCATATACATTGAAGTATATCGATAAAATGACCGAAAATTTTATTGAGCTTTATGGTGACCGGACGGTGAAGGATGATAAGGCGATGGTGGGTGGGTTTGCTTCTTTGAATGGTGAGACTGTCATGATCATTGGTCAGCAAAAAGGCATCAATACAAAAATGCGTCAGTTGCGGAATTTCGGTATGGCCAACCCGGAGGGTTACCGTAAGGCTTTGCGATTGATGAAGCTTGCTGAAAAGTTTAATAAACCTGTCATTACATTAATAGATACACCCGGCGCCTTTCCTGGTCTGGAAGCCGAAGAAAGAGGGCAAGGAGAAGCTATTGCCAGGAATATCTATGAAATGATACGTCTTAAAGTGCCGGTTATCTGTGTCATCATTGGTGAAGGGGCCAGCGGGGGAGCATTGGGAATTGGAGTAGGGGACAAGGTATTCATGATGGAAAACACCTGGTATACTGTTATAAGTCCCGAAAGTTGTTCCTCCATTTTATGGCGAAGCTGGGAGAGTAAGGAAATAGCCGCTGAGCAATTGCGTTTGACAGCGGATAAAATGTTAGGATTTGGTTTGATTGACGGTATCATTCCGGAGCCTGTGGGCGGGGCCCATTGGGATTATGATCAATCCGCTTCGATCCTGCGTGATTATCTTATACCGGTACTGCAGGAGCTGAAACAAAAGCCTGCTCTGCAACGTGTGAATGACAGGATTGAAAAATTTGGAAAAATGGGATTCTGGGAAGAAGTTTAGCTTAGACTGTATTTAATAAGAAGATTGTTACATGGCGGTTAATAGATCAGTGTAACTGTTCCCTTTAATAATGGAGTGCCATTTCCAAGGTCAACAAAATAAACATACGTGCCAGGTAAAGCTGGTTCTCCTTTGTGTCTGCCATCCCATGGTATATAATTGCTTGCCTTACCCAGGTAAACTAATTGCCCCACCCTGTTATAGACCTGTGCAGTTCCATTAGGATATTCTTCAAATAAAATAATGGTCCACTTATCATTGAGCCCATCCCTGTTAGGAGTAAAAGCGGTGGGGATATAAAGTTTTGTGATAACCTCTACTCTCATTTCATCGGTGCTGGTACCGCATCCTTTGTTGGAAACAGCAGTTAGCTTGTATGTTTGGCTTTCCAGCGGACCGGCTTTTGGCTTTTCTAATTGTGGGTTATCCAAGAAATCAGGCGGTGACCAGTAATAATTGATATCGGTTCCTGCTACCTGGCCCTCCAATTGTACTCCCCTGCTCTTAAGGGTAAATTTATCGGGCCCTGCGGAAGTTTTGGGTTTTTTCCACAGATTAATTCTGGCTGAAATAGTATCATAACAACTATACTTATTGTAGACACGCACCGAATAGGTAACAGATTCTTTAGGAGTCGCGATGGGATTAGAAATTTCATCGTTCGTCAACCCTTCGGCAGGAGTCCACTCATAGTTTTGTCCGCCACTTGCCATTATCGTCACAGGACTTCCTTCGCATACGCTGGTGTCGGTTAACGAAATAGCAGCTATTGGAGCCTCATAAATAGTTAATGTGGTAGAGTCCGACGAAATGCATCCGTTGTTGGAAGTAACTGTTACCACGTATAAGCCGGTATTGGCAAATGTCACATTGGGTATTTCGGGGTATTGCAGGTTGGAAGAAAATCCATTTGGGCCCGTCCATTTATATTCAGTACCTCCCGCAGCTCCCATATTGATCGTTGATCCATAGCAGCCAAATACATAATTGGTGGCTTGCGCAAAAGGTTTACGCGAGATCTTTATTTTTATTGTACTTGACGAAAAAGTGCAGGACGGGTTATTAATATTGGCGGCTTGCCTCAATGTATACCTGTAAATATATTCCCCGATGGCGTTGGGCGAAACGGTATGATTTTTCTGATTACCGCCCGACATGTCTATCCAGGAAAAACCAAGATCCTTGCTTTCCTGCCATTGAATTGAAGCGTTGTTAAGAGAGGCATCATAGTCGGACAATAATAAAAAATTACGGAGACTGGTCTCGCAGATTTCAATTTGTGAAGTAGTGAAGCCACTTACATTAACATTCATTGCCGGTAAGCAGGGCCGGATATCAATATCATCGAGGGCAAATTCGTTACCACAACCAGAACTGCCATTGCTGGTGATCCGCAACACTACATCGTTCACGCCAACTGGCGTTTTGAATGTGAAATTATAGGGTACCCATATAGCCAGGTCTTTCCTGGTAACTTTTCCGGTATTGTAAGTGGCCAAAACGTTATTGGCAACGTCTGTAATATTGAAAGTAAGATCTGGATCTAATTCATTTGCAGAACAGGCATCGGTTTTCACCAGGTTGGCGATCCAGGAACTTACCTGGAAAGTTTGATTGCTGCACAAGCCGCCAATTCGCTGGCTGTAAATTTCCGAGGGGCCATTTTTTGCATTGATCACTAAATAGTATCCGTCCGGATCAACAGGTGTATGATCAAAATCCAGGTTATGCCACCTGTCGGCAAAACAAGCACCCGAGCTTTTGCGAATAGTATAATAGCCTTCGTCAGGACAATCTGAAGAAACAAACTGGTAAGCTCCTGAAACATTTGTATTCGCGCTGCCCGGATTATTTCCCTGTCCAAAATTGATGGAAAAAACAGGTTCACCCCGATCCCCGTTGCACAGTTGACTTTGGGACACAAGAGTAACTAAACTACATGCCAGGACTAATAGGCTTTTTTTATATATGCGTTTTGGGCAGATCATGTCAAGCGTCTATAAAATTAAATTTTATAGACCATAGTTTCAAAATAGAAGCTGATTATCGGCCTTGCCGACAAAATCCATAGGAGAATCCTTGATCTATTAAGAATTGAAGGTAATTGATTGGCAACCGTAATCACTCCCAATCCGTTGATAGAATAGTTAGATGAATTTGTTTATTAGCAGTCAAAAGACCAGGACGACCAATAAAGGATACCTAAAACTGTAAGCGAAATTCAAAATTCGATTTTTTATTCAAGTAGCATTTTTAAACGGATTTTGCGGTATCGGTACGGTTAGTTTTAATTCTTTCAGTGCAGCGTAATTGGTTTTTTGATTGCCTCTGGATGAGAATGATGGAATGGGACCAATTTTGTAGAGGGGTAATAAAGTTATATAAATGAGAGAGTGATTAGGGGGAGATTGTCAAAACATTGTTAAAATAGTATCATTTTTGTTTTAATAAATACGTAACTTCAATTAAATTTATTATTCCTATAACATTTTAAAGATTGCTCTGCTATGTTAAACAAAACTAACTCACTTAGGGCAGTGGTATGTCTACTGCTATGCTTCTTTCTCTCGGGCGCATTACTAGCCCAAAAACGAATTTCGGGAAAAATTACTAACGCAAACAACCAACCCGTTGGTGGCGCTACTGTCCAGGTAAAAGGGACTACTGTCGGTACTGTTACTACTAATGAAGGAACATTTGCGCTGAATGTGCCGGCTGGCAAAGATGTCCTTGTGGTTTCTTTTATCGGGTTCAAGAACAAAGAAATTTCGATTGGAAACCAAACTGACATTTCAGTTGCATTAGAAGATGATGTATCAGGTTTAACTGAAGTGGTTGTAACAGGTTATAGCGGCCAGCAACGGAAAAACATTGTTGGCGCTGTTTCTACTGTAAAAGGTGAACAGTTAGCCACGGTACAAACAGGTAATGTCGAGCAGCAATTCCAGGGAAGGGTTCCCGGATTGACTGTCATTACTTCTGGTCAGCCCGGTACAACAAGTCAGGTGAGGATCAGGGGATTTGGTTCTTTCTCCGGTAATGATCCTTTGTATGTCGTAGATGGCATTCCTACAACGAATATTGATTTCTTAAACGGAAATGATATTGAGTCTACAACTGTATTAAAAGATGCGTCTTCCGCTTCTATTTATGGTGCCCGTGCTTCTGCCGGTGTAATATTGGTTACTACTAAAAAGGGTAAAGCTTCCGGCGGTTTAAAAGTGACCTACGATCTCAGTTATGGATTTACTATGCCAGGTAGTGGAATTGATCTCTTGACACCTCAGCAACAGGCGGATTTAACCTGGGAGGCTTTAAGAGCCGCTAATCAACCTTTAACACATCCACAGTATGGTACCGGTGCTACGCCTGTACTACCTGATTATTTAAAAGTGGGGAGCGAGAATGGATTATCAGGATTATCTCCAACAGATCCTAGATTAGATCCTGCAAAATTCAATGTGAATTTTGACAAAGGTCCAATTTATCAGGTTATCAGGGCGAATAAGGCTGGTACGGATTGGTACGATGCTTTAACCGAGACAAATCCGCTTCAAAACCATACACTGGGTTTTAGAGGCGGTAGCGAAAACGCTAAATACTATGCAGGTATTAGTTACTACGATGAAAAAGGTACTGTTATCAACACCAATGTTCAACGTTATACTTTGAGGCTAAATTCCGAATTTAAAGTAAAAGAGAAAATACGTTTCGGACAAAACTTCCAGTTCACTTTCAGGGAAAATCCTAATATTGGTTTTGGTCCAGGATCTGAAAATGCCATTTTATTCGCACTTACTATTAACCCACTACTACCAGTTTATGATGAAGGAGGTGGTTTTGCAGGTACCACCGCTTTAGGTTTTAATAATTCAACGAATACTGTTGCTCAACGTATCCGTTCAAAAGGTAACAGAGGGTTTAGTTCCGGTATTTTTGGCAATATATATGCAGAAGTGGATGTCTTAGAGCATTTAACATTCAGATCTAGTTTCGGTGGAAGTTTCGGATTTTTTCAAAACAGGTTTCTGAACTACAGGACTTACGAAAATTCTGAAAATGTTGGTAGTTATACTTTTGGGGAAGGGGCAGGCAATTTCGGTGGATGGACTTGGACAAATACAGTAAGATATGGCCAGGTGTTTGATAAACACAGTGTGAATTTTATCGGAGGTATTGAATCAATCTCAGATGGATATTTCAGGCAACTGAGTGGTCAAGGGTTAAATCCATTTACTATTAATGCCAGCTATTTAACCATTACCAATACTGATGCAAGTGGCCGTGCTGTAAACAGC
>JANOCH010000388.1:0-4893 GCA_031412015.1 Chitinophagaceae bacterium | reverse complement strand
ATTATGTCCTGAACGGGTTTATATTCACGGTCTCCCCTGATATAGGTGCTCACTACCTGGTAGGGCTCATAACCCAAATCTTTCGTACGAATAAAATCCATTTGACGGTAATAAATGAGTGTAGCAATAATAAAAAACACCGCCAACGAAAACTGCAGTACTACCAATGACCGGCCAAACAAATTTCTTCCCGAAAGCTTTTGCTTGTTATACAAAACTTCCTTTGGCTTGAATCCTGACAGTACCCACGCCGGGTAGAAACCGGTCAGGAAGACAATCAACAGCAATATACCGACCAACCAGCTTAACAATGGCAGGTCGATAAATTCACCAAATACCAGCTGCTTTCCCGACAGGTCATTGAACAAGGGCAAACTGATCTTTGTTAAAACAAGGGACAATAAAAAAGCCGCCAAACAAACTATAGCAGATTCAAATAAAAACTGTAAAATGATCTGTCGTTTACTGCCACCGGTTATTTTCCTGACGCCAACTTCCTTTGCTCTTTTCAACGAACCGGCAATACTGATATTGATAAAATTAGTAGCTGCCATAAATAAAATGAAAAGAGCAATGCCCAAAAAAAGCCAGGAGAAAACGGGGTTACTCTCATTGACGATGCCTCCCTCCCGCCAACCTTCACCTGTTGGCAATGGGTTTAGATGAATGTCGGAGACGAGTTGTAAACTATAGCTGATCTTCGGGTCATAATTATATAACTTTTTACTTTCCTCGACCTGCCAACCTGCATGAACGGCAAATACGCGGTTGAATTTTTGACTTACCTTATCAATGTCGGCATCGCGCCTAAGTAAAAGAAATGTGCCGAGGTATTGGTTGAGCCACGCAGTATCGGTAAATGATAGTTGAATAAATCGCATTGGGAATAATATCTCAAAACGAACAGATGAGTTTTTTGGGATATCTTTTGCTACCCCTGTAATAGTCAACGGCCGCCCTAACTTTTGGCTGGATGGATCAGCGTCAGGATTAATCGTTTTGCCAACCACATCAATGCTATTAAAATATTTCCTGGCCACCGTTTCTGTTATCACTACCGATGTTATGTCTTTCAATGCTGTTTTTGGGTTCCCTCTCAGTAATGGAAAACTGAACAAGGTGAAAAAACTTTCATCGGCAAAAAGCATTTGCAGGTTAAGTGTTTTATTGTTGGCGATCACATCTCCTTTTATATCTCCACCCATTAACCTGGCATACTCTTCAATTTCAGGAACTGCCTCCTTAAACGCCGGTCCTTGCGGTTGGCCGGTACCCGCTACTGTCCCTCTTGCTCCTTTATCATCCGACCTTGTCGTTAGAACCCGATAAAGGTTCTTGCCTTTTTCATGAAACCTGTCATAGCTTCTCTCGTCTTTAATAAATAACACGGCCAGTAGTACGCACGTTATGGCAATAGCCAGACCACTCACGTTGATAAATGAGTACAGTTTGTTATGCCAGATATGGCGAACGGAAGTTTTGATATAATTATTTAGCATATTCATTATCTGACCTTTTTTATTCCGTCCGTAAACTTCTCACAGGGTTGGTAATGGCGGCCCTGATCGCCTGGAAACTTACCGTCATTATAGTAATAGCAATGGCGATCAAACCTGCCAATCCAGGCATCCACCAACTAATACTGATACGATAAGCATATTCCTGCAACCATTTATCCATCGCCCACCAAACTATAGGAATAGCAATGACAAATGCGATCAACACCAGTTTTACAAAGTCTTTAGACAGCAGTCCCACGATACCTGAAACACTGGCTCCTACAACTTTGCGGATGCCTATTTCCTTTTTACGCTGCTCGGCACTGAATGCTGCCAGTCCAAATAATCCCAAACAAGAAATTAAAATAGCAATAAGGGTAAATGAATTGATGATCTTTGAAAGAGTGATCTCTGTTTCATATTGCTTCTGTACCTCGTCATCGAGAAAAGCAAACTCAAATGGGGCATCGGCTATATTTTTCTTCCACACAGATTCTATTTTTCCTAACATGGCTTCGTAATTTTTGCTGTCAATTGCTACGACCAAGGTGGATATAGCCTGACTTTCCGGCTCGTAGCGGAGCATAAAAGGCCTGACTTCTTCATGCAGGGAGCTGTAGTTAAAATCTTTCATTACGCCTGCAATTTCAAACGATGTGAGGGTTGTTTCGCCTCGACCCTGCTCAAAGTGCAACCGGGTTCCGGGGGCGGTCTCCGTTTTCAGACCCAATCGCTTCACTACTGTTTCATTGACCAGTATTCTGTTGGAATCATACAATTGAAAATCCCTGCCGCCGATTATCCTGATACCATTTGCTTTCACAAAATATTCATCGGTTATCATAAACTGTATATCCTCCGCGGTTGACATATTTCCACCGGGTGCGTACAAGCTCATATCATTGAACACGAACTGGCTAAGATAGTTATTAGCCTTGCTTACCGCTTTTACTTCAGGTAGTTTCCGCAAATCATCCATAAAAACCTGCATTTTGCCCTTTGTATCTTCTGTATGAAAATTAAAAATAAGTTGCTGTTCTTTTTCAAAACCCAGGTCCTTATTTTTTATGTAATTCAGCTGACTATAAATAACAATAATACCCGCAATCAACACAATGGATAATACAAACTGGAAGACAACGAGTGAACGGCGGATGCCAGCAGCGGATATATGACTGGTGAAATTGCCTTTAATCACCTTTATCGCCCGGAATGCTGAAAGATAAAATGCCGGATAACTACCGGCAATTAAACCGGTAACCGTTACTAGTCCAACTATGATGAGCCACAGCCGGTAATCGGTGAATATGGCTGATTGGATATTGGTCTGTGTGAGTTGATTCAGGTAAGGAAGTGCGATGCCTAACAGGGGCAAGGCTATCAGGACACCGATCAATGACAATAAAATAGATTCTCCCAAAAATTGTTTAATAAGATCCCCTTTTGCCGCGCCGATCACTTTTCGCACACCTACTTCCTTCGCTCTTTTGGAAGCACGTGCCGTAGAAAGGTTCATAAAATTAATGCAGGCGATCACCTGGATAAGTGCAGCGATCAACAAAAGTATGTTGAGGAAAGATGGACTCACGGTCTTGCTGGGTTCCACTTCGTAGCCAGTAGTGGTATGAATAGAACTTATTGGTTGTAGCTGCAATTGCTTTTCCATGCTTAGCCCTTTAAGTTGATCCTGGCCGTACTTACTTAAAAAAGCCGGAAGTTTTTTTTCAAGGTCCGCGGCACTGGATTTAGCATTCAATTTCACATAAGATGAGGCAAAATTATTACCCGCCCAGGAGTCATTGCCCCGAACATAGTCGCCAATACCTCCGCTGTTCATCGTGATGAACATATTGGTGCGAAAATGCGATTTACCCAGGCTTTCATCCACTACTCCCGTCACTTTGAAATCATGCTTACCATAACTATTGTCTATTTCAATCATTTTTCCTACCGGATTCTCCTTGTCAAAAAGTTTAGACGCGGTCGATTGGTTCAACACAACAGAATAAGGTTCTATTAGTGCGTGAGAAGGGTTGCCATGCATAAAATGATAACTAAAAACATCAAAAAAAGTGGAATCCACAAAACTGGCTTCCTTTTCATAAACCGACTTCCCCTTATAACGCAACAAATGCTGCCTGATCCCGATCGTGCTTACTATACGGGTAAATTGTTGCACCTCCGCAAAATCATTTTTCATCGCCGGAGCTATGGGTGGAGACGCTGTAGCATTACTGTGTTTATCACCCGGCAGTTTAATAATCGAGTTGATTCGGTATATATCCCCTGCCTGTCTATGATGCTTATCATAACTATAATGCTCCCGCACATACAATAATATATACAGGCAGCACAATGTACCTACTGCCAGTCCAATAATATTGATTAAAGTGTAAGTCTTATTTTTCCAGAGATTCCGGAATGTCGTTTTAAAATAATTTTTTATCATAGTTTAAAATTATCAGTTCGCAAAGTTTTTACGAGATTGGCGATCGCCATAGCAATTGACGCGGCCAATACAAACATCCACCAGCTTATATCGATACGGCAGGCAAATTCTTTTAGCCAATTATTCATCACCCACCAGGCCAATGGCGATGCGATAAGAATGGAAAGGATCACCAGTCGGGCTGAATGACCTAAAATATTAATGAAGGAGAACCCTTTGTGTGTCTTCCGGTTTCCGAAAGCAATGGTTAAATAGTTTTTTAGCATAACGTTTCTTCTTCAGTTCTAAACTCATCTTTACTCCGTTCGCAAAGACTTAACCGGATTCGCAGTAGCCGCCCGCATGGTGTTTAAACTTACTACCACTAATGTCAACAGCAGTATGACTATACCCACGGCTCCAAACAACCAAATACTGATGCTAACCCGGTAAGGATATTTTTCCAGCCAGTCTTTCATGAACCACCAGGTCAGCGGAACGGCAATGACAAAAGCGATCAATACCAACTTTAAAAACTCTTTCGAAATGAGGAGTAGTAATTGTTGCACCGTCGCACCTAAAACTTTCCGTATGCCTATTTCCCTTATCCGCTTTTGAATGGTGAAAGAAGCAAGGCCTGCCAGCCCGATACAACAGATAAAAATGGCAAGACCGGCGAAAATATTGGTGATCCGGCTGATAAGATCCTCGGTTAAAAATTTCTTACCGAATTCCTGGTCGGCAAATTGATACTCGAATGGATAGGCCGGGTTATGCATTTTAAAAATTGCTTCGATGGACGGTATTGCTTTTTGCAATTGCGCATCATTATTTAATCGTATGCTGATCGAACTGGAATTATTCGGATCAAAAAATACCATCATTGGATCGACTGGTTTGTAAGGTGATTCCATGACTACATTGTCCGTCACACCGATAACCGTATACGTCCGGCCATACCGCATT
>JANOCH010000387.1:0-2814 GCA_031412015.1 Chitinophagaceae bacterium | reverse complement strand
GTCTGTGCTTTAAAATCTGTTTCCCGTATTGTCAAGTCATCTTCCTGCATCCGGAAACTATCAATACCATGATTAATCTGTGCATTGCGGATACTTTCTGTAAAATCAATCTGCTCCAGCATGTCACCAAACTGGAACTGTCTTGTTTCAGGATTTAACTCGTCCCCCTGCCCGGGTTTGAAACTATGATGATCGCCTTTTTTTGTTTTCTTAAGCTTGCCAAAAATTTCTTCCAGGCTTTTTTTACGGATGGATTGTTCGGTTTTAGGAGTAATTTTTATTTCGCCTTGTTCATTTTTATCTGTGAGGTAACCTTTCTCTTTCAGCTCATCAATAAAATCACCCATTCCATATTCATCATCGGTAAGCTGGTATTTCTTGTCAAGCTCATTTAACCATTGAAGGGATTCGTTTACATCACCGCTGGTATAGGTGAGCAGTTGCATGAAAAGATCAAGCAACTGATCAAAACGGCTTTTGCCATTTTCATTGGGATCAAAGCGGGTAAAATGAAATCCTCTCATGGAACCGGGTTTACAGCAATTTACAATATTAATGCCAGCGGCGAATGTTATTACTTACAACAAGCTATGATCAAATTGGTTCAGCCTCATCCCGACCTTCTCAGAAGGAGAAGGCCATCTAAGCACAGCCCTCGCTTTTCGGAAATGGTGATAACAATGAGGAACGCCAAAAGTGCTGAGCATGGATATAAAGGTGATGTGGTAGTTATGACGGTGAGTAAAGATATTCAGCACCGCCTCCTCTCTTTTGGAGAGGAGGGAGGGAGGTGAGGCCGGTTCGAAATAAAAAAGCCCCGCCTCATTTTCAGAGAGGCAGGGCTTTCTATATTAAACCGTATTTATTTTAAACTATCTATTCCTTTTGTACTGTCTTTTGTTGTATTGTCAATAGTTCCTCCTCCTTCAACCGGTGTTGGTGCTTGAGCTTGTGGCGCATATTTTTTCTCGATAGCATCCAGGGCCATCAACATGATGTCGTTAATATATACCTCGGTGCCTTCCAGTGTACCACCGTACAATTCGGGACGATTAATTTTCAGATAGTCATAGTATTTCTTCTGCTGCTCCAGGTCTTTACGTACGCCCAGCCTTACTTTCTCCGCCAGGTCCGTTTTTCCGGCTTTATAACAGGCTTCCAAATAAAGAAGCCCGGTTTGATTATGGCTGTTGAACCGGCTTACCATAGCATAGGGCAGGTTATCCGGATCAATACCGGTCTCTACTTTCTCCAGCAGTTTCAATGCCTCGTCTTTTTTGCCGCCGTCCGCCATATTGCCGGCAGCTTCTGCATAAACGGAGCGGATATTCAATAAATGGCGACGATTTTCTTCATCAAAATAAACCCCTTTTGTTCCAGCACCACCAAAACCGAATTTCTCCATCAGGTTCTTATACATGTCCGACTCATTATTATCCCTGACCTGCGTTCCACCTACACCAGATTGGCGAATGGTTTGTTCCAATATCCAATTAGCCTGCGGATATTTTGCCTGCATTGGTACCAGGCGATAAGACAGGCCATCTTTACGCAGGTATTGAGGAAATCCTAATTCGCCATACGGAGAAGTGAAGTAAATTGGTCGTTGCCATTTATTGGCGGCGATGATATTTAATACCATCAGGTCACTTCGTGTAAGACCAGCATCTAGTTTTGACTTGGGAATTTCAAACACCATGGGCGACACGATACTGTCTTCAGGGTTCACCGTTTTATTTGCTCTTACTTCAGCCGCGATAACCGGAACTCCCAAACGGGACACGGGAAATGCCGATGTCCCAACATCTCTTCCAGTTTCAGGATCAATAGCTGGTTTTCCCAACTCATTTTTCATGATACTGTAAAGATCATAAGCCGTATTTTGATCACCCTTGGGTCGATAACGAACGTATTCCCGGTTATGTCCTTCTACCTGTTCTTCGGTCCATATCACATCTACCGCTGGTGCGTCATTTACTTTACGACGAAGTTGGTTTACATACCAATCAATTCCCAGTAGACTGGTATTGATAATACGTATATCGGGACGAACATTCTCCACCTCCTGTGCATACCACAATGGGTAAGTATCATTATCACCAAAAGTGAAAAGGATCGCACCCGGCGCGCAGCTTTCTAAATAATCTTTTGCCAGGTCAGGAGCCAATGTTTTTTTGCTTCTGTCATGATCATCCCATTCCTGTTGCAACATGATGACGGGAACGGCAAGACAAATTACCGAAGCCGAAATATTGAGCATGCTCCAATTGCTTCCGCCCGATGACAATGCCCGAATGATATAGGTGACACCCATGGTCACTACGGCATAAAGCGCCGTAATAAAAATGCAGGTCAACAGTGCAGTGCCTGGTGATCCGCGAAGTGAACTCATCAATATTATAATGAAAGTAAGCGCCGAGCCATAGATCAGGGCATTTTGGAACCCAATCTTATCTGCTTTTTCCCTGGCCATTCTGACAAAAGCTACCACTGCCAATCCGATCCAAATGGCAAATGCATAAAACGAACCTACAAATGCATAGTCACGTTCCCTCGGCTGGTTACCGGGTTGATTTAGATAAAGCACAACAGCGATACCAGTGAAGAAGAATAACAGGAAGCTTACGATCCAGTCTTTCCTGTTTTTAAGGTATTGATATACGCAGCCAATGATACCAAGTATAAATGGCAACATGAATAACTTGTTGTTGGCCTTATTGTCTTTAATGCTATCTGGCAGCAGCGACTGATCACCGAGTCGTTTATTATCGATAAATGAAATACCGCTGATCCAGTTGCCATCTCTTACACTTC
>JANOCH010000386.1:0-5840 GCA_031412015.1 Chitinophagaceae bacterium | reverse complement strand
CAGCCGGGCGATGGTTCCATCATAGTGGTATTGGCAACAGATGCTCCCCTATTGCCACACCAGTTAAAAAGAATGGCCGCGAGAGTAGCCCTGGGTGTAGGCAAAGTGGGGGGCCGCGGAGAGAATGGTTCCGGCGATATTTTCATCACATTTTCTACCGCCAACCCATCCGCCTTTCAAAGAGACAATTTTGCAAAGCTGGATAAGCTGCCCAATGATTTGATCAATCCCTTATTTGAAGCAACCGTACAGGCGGTGGAAGAAGCTATCATCAATGCGATGGTGGCGGCGGAAACAATGGAAGGCATTAATGGCAATAAGGCCTATGGGTTGCCTCATAAATTAGTCATGGATGTTTTGAAAAAATACAACAGGGTAAAATTGAATAACTGACGATTCTGAATAAAGCAAGTGAACAACGGGAAAGGAAAAATAAAATAACCGCTATTTTATTTTACAACCCTGGATGCGTTTTGTACTGCCGCTGCAGGTTATTTTGACACTGATTTGCCGGCTTTTTTTGATAGTAGGCTATGAAATGGACGTGTGATTTACGGGTTAGCAGTAGGCGCAAGGATTGTGGAATTCCAAAGCCAAAAATGCCTGAAAAGTTGGTTATCTTCCTAATTAATTCCCTGCAGCACCGGGGATGCGGAAAAAGCTTAATTCTAACCTTATCAATTCAATTTATCTACCGTACCTGGACCAGGAATTCTGTAGCCGGAATTGGTTGAATTTGATCAACAATGCTTTTTATGCGGTTACCGAAAAGCAGAAAATGAACGGCCATGGTTATGAACCAATCGTTTCCGTCATTACGAAGAAGGTGAATGATAAGGTGCTGGTCAGTGTGAAGGATAATGGTAACGGCATTCCAAATAAAGTATTGGATAAAATATTTCAACCGTTTTTTACTACCATCCCGATAGCTATCGGGACAACAGGACAGGGAACAGGTTTGGGTTTGTCAATCAGCTATGATATTATTAAAGCACATGGAGGGGAACTGAAAGTAGAAACAATTGAAGGAGAAGACTCAGAATTCATAATCCAATTGCCGATCGTCTAAAATGTTAACCATCGTCAAATAAGAGTGAAAACAAAGGAAGGAGACGGAACCGAATTTATCATTAGTCTTTAGATGACTGGAATAAAAACATATATTATGAGAAGATTGGTTCTATTGTTTTTATTGTTTAATGCCGCTCAGCAGTTGACCGCACAGTATACAATCCGGTTTGTGGTGAAAGACCTTTCTGAAACAAAACGGGATAGCATCTTTATTACAGGAAATTTTAACGGCTGGAACCCGGCACCGGACAATAAATATAAATTGGAGGCTTATGGACACCATGAAAAATCAGTTGTATTGAATTTACCTGCCGGGCATTATGAATACAAATATCATGGAGGTAGTTGGCTTAAAGTTGAAAAGCAATGGAACAGTGGAGAAATTTACAACAGGCGTGTTGAGATAACAAAGGATACTGTTATACACGACGAGGTGGCCGAATGGCGGGACTTGTTTTATAAGAATAAGCGCCTGGCTATCAGCAGGGCGAAAGATGACACGACAAAGATCTCCATTTTGATCCCTTTAGCCTCGGCCTTTGGTTTTAATGCTGACAAAACCAATGCTGACTCAGCTTTTTATTATATCAACCAAGCGATGCAATTACTGGAAAATATACCATCACAATATAAGGTAAAGCAATGGCGTGACTATAACGGGTATGTAATGTGGTCGACAAATGTTAAATCCTCTTTATTGTATAGTGTAGGCGATTTTACAGCAGCACTCGAACTGCATTTCCGTGTGCTGCAGATGGCACAGCAAAGCAATGACTCGTTTAATATTGTATGGAGCATGCTGAATATTGCCGATGACTACAGCGCTATGAAAGACTATCCCAACTGTTACCGGTATTGCCAGAAAGCCCGTGCTTATTATTCAACCATGAAGAGGACTTCCGACCCGTTATTTGCGTCGTTTGACAGGTCGTTGTTTGGCGCCCTCGCTCATATTTATAACGCCCTTGATATGCCCGACTCCACCTTTTATTATGCCTGGCAAATGCTGCAGGCAGGAATAAATGATGATTACGAGCAGGCCGTGGCAGGAGCCAGCCACTTGTTGGGCGATAATTATTCGGCCAGGGGCCTGACCGATTCTGCATTTTATTATTACCGGCAATCGTTATTGAATGCTTCAAATACTGATATGATGCATTCATTGATTCTTTCTCAAAAAGGATTGTCGGAATTGTTTAGGAAAATGGGGCAGGTTGATTCGGCATTGTACTATGCAAAGGCTGCCATGTCAACGATCCGGGACAATTACAACCTGATAAGGGCAGGGTCCGAGAACCCGGATAATTACTTTGCAGATGTAAGCCCGCTGCTGGCGGATTTATATAAGATCAAAGGACAACCAGACAGCGCTTATAAGTATCTCCAGCTTTCCGTTGAATTAAAGGATAGTCTTTTCAATCTTGATAAGCAACGTCAGTTTCAAAGTCTCACCTTCACCGAGTCAACAAGACAACAGCAGGAGGAACAAAAAATTAAAGAGGCCAGGCGTAAATTTGAAACACAAATGAAGATGTATGGACTTATTGGTGGTATGGCAGTATTATTATTTTTTGCCATTATTCTTTACAGGAACAATAAACAAAAGCAAAGGTCAAATACGGTGCTGCAGGTTCAAAAAAAAGACATAGAGAATGCGTTGACTGATTTGCGCAATACCCAGAAACAACTCATCCAATCGGAAAAGATGGCTTCGCTGGGACAACTTGCCGCAGGCATCGCCCATGAGATACAAAACCCGTTAAACTTCGTTAATAATTTTGCGGATTTAAATGCCGAATTGGTGGAGGAACTAACCGCCGAAGCACGGGAAGGGAACAAAGAAGAGGTAATTGCCATAGCAAACCATATAAAAGCTAACGAAGAAAAAATAAATCACCATGGCAAACGTGCAGATGCCATTGTAAAAGGCATGCTGGAACATAGCCGTGCAACAAGCTCCACTAAAGAGGCCACCGATATCAATAAACTTACTGATGAGTACTTACGTCTTTCCTATCATGGCCTGAGAGCAAAAGATAAATCCTTTAACGCTACGTTAAAAACAGACTTCGATGAAAGGATTGGTAGCATCAGCATCATTCCACAGGATATTGGAAGAGTGATTCTCAATTTGATCAACAATGCGTTTTATGCGGTTACCGAAAAGCAGAAAATGAACGGCCATGGTTATGAACCAACCGTTTCCGTCATTACGAAGAAGGTGAATGATAAAGTGCTGGTGAGTGTGAAAGATAATGGCAACGGCATTCCAAATAAAGTATTGGATAAAATATTTCAACCGTTTTTTACGACTAAGCCGGCAGGACAGGGAACGGGTTTGGGTTTATCATTGGCTTATGATATTATGAATGCGCATGGAGGTGAATTGAAGGTGCAAACAAAGGAAGGAGAAGGTGCTGAATTTATAATTAGTTTACCCGTTAATTGATAGGAAATGAAACTGACCAAAAAACTGGAATCTGAAATCCTGAAGGTGTACAATGCCTGCTGGGATGCTTACCTCGCGGGTGATATAAAAACACATGCTTCTTATCTTAGTCCGGGCTTCAAAATTATCGGCACTTCCGAAAGTGAACAGTTTGACAGTAAGAGATCGTGGATCGCTTATTGCAAAAAAACGATCGATCAGTATGCTGGTGTGATCAAATTCAAAAAGAGAAATATTCAACTTGTGCCGGCGGGAGAAGAAGTGATGGTGGTAGAGAATGCCCATATCTATGTACTTATTGAAGAGAAATGGACCTTTTATTCCCAGGTAAGAATTTCGGCGCTGCTGCAAAGCACGAAAACAGGATGGAAATATATTTACCAGCATGGTTCCCTGCCCGATGCAAAAGCGAATGAAGGTGAAGTAATAGCCACCGAACAAATAAAAGCGGAGAACCTTCAGCTCCGCGATGCGGTAAAAAGACGGACCATTGAACTGGAACAAAAGAACTGGGACCTGGAGATCGAATCGTCATTGGAAAGGGTGAGAGCAATAGCGATGGGTATGCGTAAACCCGACGACCTGCTGACCGTTTGCGAAATACTATTTAGCGAATTGCAGGCTTTAGGATTCGTTGAACTCCGGAATACGATGATCAACATCTTTGATGATGAGCGGGGATCTTTTTTGAATTATGATTATTCCGCCCATGCCGGTAAAACCATCGCTAATCTTTTTTATAATACACATCCCGTTATTGAAAAACAGATACAGCAGGCCCGAAGTGCGAACGATGCTTTTTCAGAGGCGATTTTCGCCGGTAAGGACCTGGAAGATTGGAAAGCGTTCAGGAAAAAAGGTGGTGAAGCGGATGATCCCCGGGTGAATGATATCAATGCGCTTTATTATAATTTCTATTCCATAGGTACGGGGGTGATCGGAATTTCCTCATACAATTCTGTCACGGAAGAAAAACGCGATGTGCTGAAACGTTTCCGCAATGTGTTTGACCTGGCCTATCGCAGATTTATGGATATTCAGCAGGCAGAAGCACAGGCAAGAGAAGCAAAAATTGAAGCTGCATTGGAAAAAGTTCGTTCCCGTTCGTTAGCCATGCACAAAAGTGATGAGCTAAACGAGGTTGTAACCATTCTTTTCGAAAAAATAAAAGAACTGCGAATTCCTGTTACAGCCGTTGGCATCGCCATTTATATTGATGGTTCAAAAGACATGAATACTTATGTGTGCGGAGAGAATGAAGATCGTTTAGTCATCAACAATTACTGTCTCCCTTATTTCCATCACAAAATATGGAAAGATTTAAACAATGCCCGTGAAAAACAGTTGGATTTTTTTAGTGGCACTTATTCGAAAGAAGAAAAAAACTCGTTCTATAAATATGTGTTAGAACATTCTGCATTAAGGCATTTGCCGGATGATATAAAGAGCTTGATATTTGAAAGCCCGGCATATATTATTTCCATGGCGCCGGTTAATCATTCAATGTTTATGGTTAATGATTTTGAAGGCAAGATTTTATCTGAAAATGAAGGTGATATCATAAAGCGTTTTGCAAGAGTTTTCGACCAGGCCTATACCCGTTTTCTTGATTTACAAAAAGCCGAAGCGCAGGCAAGAGAAGCAAAGATCGAAGCTGCATTAGAACGTACCCGTACGCAAAGTATGATCATGCAGCATTCAAAAGAGTTAGATGATGTCTTACGGGTTTTTCACGAACAGGTTTTGCTGCTCGGTATTCATTCAGCATTTTCATTTTTATGGTTACCTGATGAAAATACAGACCGGCACATATTCTGGGCTGCCTGGGGAGAAAATAATAATGGCTCAACTGTTTTTAAAAGCAAGGCTATTAATTACCCGCTCGACAGAAATGAGCCTGCCACAGCACAGTGTCTTATCGATTGGAAAAGCAATGAAGCCGTCGTTTCTTACCAGGTGCCACCCGCCGGGGTCGAAAGTTATTTTGCCGCATGGCAGGAGTTAATTGAAGGAGTTGAGCAACTAAAACCAGCCTATTTTTCCGATGGACTGTATTACGTTGAAGCATTCATGAAGTACGGCTGCTTTGGTGTAATGGTTGCAACCGATTTGCCGGAAGAAGAAAAAAAGATCCTCGGTCGCTTTGCTATTGAATTTGAAAGGACCTACACCCGTTTCCTTGATCTGCAGAAAGCAGAAGCGCAGGCAAAAGAAGCACAGATTGAAGCTGCACTTGAAAGAGTAAGAAGCAGAACCATGGGTATGCAAAAAAGCGAAAAGCTTAAAGAGGTGATTCAAGTTGTATACGAACAGTTCGTCC
>JANOCH010000385.1:0-4758 GCA_031412015.1 Chitinophagaceae bacterium | reverse complement strand
GGTGAATAAAGATTTTTTTTTCGTGATTCCAGCTGTGTGAAATTTCTTCTCCAATAATTAAAATAGTTACTACCCACCGAAACACTGGCCAATAAATAACTCCGCGGCGCCAACAAGGAATCCAGGAAAAGACCCATGTCATCCAGGAGTTCGTCATAATTAAAGCTGGTATCCATCTCCAGGTCATCGTTTGACGAGATAGCCACTGTGTCTTTCGGGGTCACTTGTGAAAACCCGGCCACAGCCAGCAAAATAAATGCAGCAGTAATTAGGTGGTGTTTAAGCATCAGGTAAGATTCAAAATATTTTCGCTCCGGGCCTGTAATGAATTTTTTGACCCTGATCGTGGCTACAAGTTTAATAAAGCTTTAGGAAATGTTCAACTCAACTCCAATAGCGTTATCTCCGGCAATATTCCTACTCGTCCGGGGTACCCGATAAAACCATATCCCCTGTTAACGTATAACTTTTGAGCATCTTTTTCGTACAACCCCGCCCACTGCTCGTATACATATTGCACCGGGCTCCACTTAAAACCGGGCAATTCCACCCCAAACTGCATTCCATGGGTATGACCGGAAAGCATCAGGTCGATATCAGGATACTTTGTGCGAATTTCCCCATCCCAGTGTGATGGGTCATGGCTCATCAATATTTTGAAAGGGTGGGTAGCAGAACCGGCATAGGTCTTTTCCATATTGCCATATTTAGGAAAACGGGCTTTGGCGCTCCAGTTTTGAACGCCTAAAAGAGCAATACTTTGACCATCTTTTTGTATCGCCACATGCTCATCCATTAACAACTGCCAGCCAAGATCCGCGTGTATTTGTTTTAATTTCTCCAGATTGGCGAGCTGAAGGGGCGTCCAGATATGTTTGCCTATTTCTTCTTCCTTTTTAATATGGACCTCATCGCGGTCTGTCCAGGTGACATAATCACCATAATCATGATTGCCAAGCGTAGAATAAACACCCAACGGGGCGTTCAGCTTATTGAACACATCCATATACGCATCCATTTCATCGGCCGTATTATTTACCAGATCGCCGGTAAAAAGGATAAGGTCAGGTTTTTCCTGCATTATCTTGTCTATTCCCTTCAAAACAGCTCCCTTGTCGGTCAAACTCCCGGAATGGATATCTGAAATATGGACAATTTTCAATCCTTTAAAAGCGGCGGGCAGGTTGCTGAATGAAAGTGGAATTCGTTTCAACTGGTACTGATATTTGTTGCCAAACCCATTGATCAGCGTCCCAAACAAACCACCACCTGCGATCATACCGGCCCAACTTAGAAAAACGGAACGGGATATCCCGTCGCCCTGCGGCAAATTTTCTACTCCTGTCTTTTGAGACATTTTGCCAACAATCCATTGGACGCCCCTGCGAATATCATCGACCAAAAAGAACAGGGCGGCAATCACCTTGGCGAAAAACAACCCGAGAACGATAGCAAAAATGGTCGTCCGCAAAATTTTGGCTTGGTGGGCAAACTGGAGATATGGTAGAATTAGTAAAACAACGATTGCCGCGACGGATATTAGCCAATATACCACGAAGACAACAGTACGGGCTCTTGCACCAAGTGGGTTCGCAATGACCTTAACTGCCTGGAAAACATAAATATCTAGTAAGATCATCAGCACGATCATGACCCACCAAAATGGAGAATTTCGCATGAATTCAATTTGAATGACAAAGATAACCGGGAAATATGCCTATTGTTTGCCGAACACCTATTTTTGCCGGATATGCAGCCCTGAATGGGCAAAACTTAATTTTGCGGTTTTAGGGATAGGCGACAATTTTACCGTAAACTGTTTTGTAGTTATTATTAATTCAAAAAACCGCAGGAGATCTGAGATGGCAAGAATAATTGGTGTAGCAAATCAAAAAGGAGGTGTGGGCAAAACCACTACCGCGATTAACCTGGCGGCCAGTTTAGCTGTCCTGGAATTCAAAACGTTATTGGTAGACGGTGACCCACAGGCGAACAGTACGACGGGTGTAGGTTTTGACCTGCATAATATCACCCAGAGCCTTTATGATTGTATGGTCAACGAGGCCAAGGCCCGGGATGTAATCCTCAAAAGTGATATCCCCAATCTTGACCTTCTTCCCTCTCATATTGACCTGGTTGGCGCCGAAATAGAAATGATCAACTACCCCAGCCGGGAAATGGTGATGAAAAGCTTGCTGGACGATGTACGGAATGAATATGATTTTATCATCATCGATTGTTCTCCTTCGTTGGGATTGATCACCGTAAATGCACTTACTGCATCTGATTCCGTGGTGGTGCCGGTACAATGCGAATTCTTTGCGTTGGAAGGATTAGGCAAATTATTAAATACCATTAAGATTGTACAAAGCCGGTTGAATACTGCTCTTGTCATTGAAGGAATCTTAATGACTATGTATGATGGCAGATTGCGTTTATGCAACCAGGTGGTTAGTGAAGTAAGACGGCATTTTGAAGATATGGTCTTCAACACGATCATACACCGGAATGCAAGACTGGCCGAGGCGCCGAGCGTTGGCAAACCCGTTATATTGTATGATGCCAACAGCAAAGGCTCTATGAATTACCTGAACCTGGCGAAAGAGGTACTACAGAAAAACGATATGACCAAGATCAAAAATGATGAAAGAATACTGACATTATAATTTCTAACTGGCTCCCCGGTGGTTACAGGATTATTGTAACCTATGCTGGTTGTTGAATTACAAACTGAACGATTTACTTGAATGACGAATCCCAAACAAAATAAAGAAGCCCTGGGAAAAGGAATACGTTCCCTTTTACAAGGCATAGATAGCGATCTTAAAACAGGCACGGGTGCTTTGAAACCAACCGTAGTTGAAAATGTCACGGGCACTAATCGTATCCCGGTAGAACAGGTAGAACCTAACCCAAAACAACCGCGTCGTGACTTTGACGAACAGGCATTGAAAGAACTGGCTGAGTCGATAAAGCTTCACGATATTATTCAACCGATAACTGTTTCAAAATTACCTTCCGGTAAATACCGGCTTATTGCCGGTGAACGTCGCTGGCGGGCGGCTAAAATGGCGGGTCTGAAAGATATTCCCGCTTACCTGCGACAAGCCAACGATGCCGAATTGCTCGAACTGGCCCTGTTGGAAAACCTGCAGCGTGAAGACCTGAATGCAATGGAAGTAGCACTGAGTTATAAGCGGATGATGGAAGAATTGGACTATACACAGGAACAGGTAGCAGAGCGAATGGGAAAAGACAGGAGTACGGTAGCCAATTTTATTCGCTTGCTGAAACTACCGCCTGATATTCAACTGGCAGTGCGCAATAGTGACCTGAGTATGGGTCATGCAAGAGCTTTGATCAATGTGGACACGATCGACCAACAACTTTACATATATAAACAGGTTAAGGAAAAAGGATTGTCGGTAAGACAAACAGAAGAGTTGGTCCGCAATCTTTACAAACAAAGCGGCGCTGTTAAAAAAACTTCAAAAAGCTCCTTACCACCGGCCTACCAAAAAATTGAAGATAACTTAGCATCTCATTTCAGCACCCGTGTTAAATTAAAACACAGTCGCAATGGCAATGGACAGATCATCATTGACTACTATTCACAGGATGAATTGACCAAGATCCTTGAACAGATGGATTTCCAGGTGGGGTAATTGAAATGAGCCATAAGACATCAAAATGAGGAACACGAAAGCTTCAGGAAAAATATTTCTTTTGTTCATCTGCCTGGCGATATTGCCGGGTATTTCTTTTGCGCAACAAAAAGAAGTATTGGTTGCCGATGATTCCTCCAACACAGTTACAGCCACGATCGATTCCACGGCATCGGGTAAAACGATAAAAAAAGTTAACGTACATAGCCCCCGTAAAGCAGCCATCCGCTCCGCCATATTACCGGGCTGGGGTCAGATATACAATAAAAAATACTGGAAGCTGCCCATAGTGTATGGCGCCATTGGTATAACAGGGTATATTTTTGTTGACAATATCAAAACCTATCGTGAATACAGGTCGGCTTACTCCATAAGATACAAAGCGGGTTTGCCGCCACCCAATACCGATTCCACGGGTTATGATGGCCTGAAGGAGATCTATAAAAAGATATCTCCTGAATCGATCAGGGCCGCCCGCGATCAGTTTCGCCAGTATATTGATTATTCGGTTTTATTCTTTTTATTGTTCTGGGGTCTTAATGTGGTAGACGCTTCTGTTGATGCCCATCTCAAATCCTTTGATGTAAGTCCCGATCTTACTTTCAATATCAAACCCTGCTATAGTGAATTGGCCGGCACTACCGGGCTGAGTTTAGTTTTGAATATCGGTAAAAAGAAGCCGGCATTACTTACTTCGAGGTTTTAAAGTGTAAGCATCCCCTATATTAGTTTTTGTTCTCGCAGAGTTCGCGGAATTCACAGGGCCGGGTGAATCAATAACAATAATTGCGAGACAATACCGAAACAACAATGGAATATTCTCTGCGGCCGCTGCGCACCCCGCGTGATATCTATAACTCTTCCGGAAGTTTTAGCGATTCGCCCCCTATTCTTATCTTCACGGCTCTAAAATTTAAAACTACTCTTCCAACATGAATATCGCATTGATCGGTTATGGCAAAATGGGAAAGGCCATTGAAGAAATTGCTTTGCAAAGAGGGCATACTATTGTTTTGAAAATAGATTTTGACAACCTGCCCGATTTTACAAAAGAGAATTTGCAGATGGTGGATGTGGCGATAGAATTTACCGG
>JANOCH010000384.1:0-1971 GCA_031412015.1 Chitinophagaceae bacterium | reverse complement strand
AAAATTCATTCTTATCCTATATGAAGGTGAATGATTCGTTGCAAAAAAATCGGTGGCTTAAACCTCCCCTTCCACCTTATCCAACTCCACCTTCAGGTTGTTGATGATAAAATCCTGCCGCTCCATCGTATTCTTTCCCATATAATATTCCAGCAATTGCTGAATATGATCGCCCTGCTCCAGCCTCATCAGCGTCTTCCGCATATCTGCGCCAATGAACTGCGCAAACTCATCCGGGCTGATCTCTCCCAGGCCTTTGAAACGTGTGATCTCCGGTTTGGTTCCCAACTTTTTTATAGCCGCCTGTCTTTCGCCATCATCAAAGCAATAAATAGTTTCCTGTTTGTTCCGAACGCGAAACAACGGCGTTTCCAATACATACACTTTCTCATGCTTCACCAGGTCGGGGAAGAATTGCAGGAAGAAGGTCATCAGCAATAACCGGATATGCATTCCGTCTACGTCCGCATCCGTGGCGAGCACGATATTATTGAAGCGCAATCCTTCCATACCTTCTTCAATATTCAATGCATGTTGCAGCAGGTTGAACTCTTCATTTTCATACACCACTTTCTTCGTCAATCCAAAACTGTTCAGTGGTTTACCACGAAGGCTGAATACAGCCTGTGTTTCTACATTCCTTGATTTGGTAATAGAACCGCTGGCACTATCACCTTCCGTAATGAAGATGGTGGTCTCATTTTGTTTCGCCACAAAATCTTCCTTGCCTTTTGATGGCGGCTCGTCATTGAGGTGAACACGACAGTCACGTAATTTTTTATTATGAAGGTTAGCTTTCTTAGCCCGTTCATTCGCCAGTTTCTTGATGCCGGCCAATTCTTTTCTTTCCCGCTCACTTTGTTCTATTCTTTTTTTCAAACCGTCCGCTACCATGGGGTTCTTGTGCAGGTAATTATCCAGTTCCTTTGCAAAGAAATCACCCACAAACTGCCGCACGCTCTTGCCGCCTTCTTCCACGAACTGTGAACCGAGCTTTGTCTTGGTCTGGCTTTCAAATACCGGCTCCACTACTCTTACTGAAACCGCGGCTACTATACCGGTACGTATATCCGATGCATCATAATCTTTTTTGAAAAAATCACGGATCGTTTTTACATACGCTTCGCGGAAAGCCTGCTGGTGGGTGCCGCCCTGTGTAGTATGCTGACCGTTGACAAAACTGTAAATATCCTCACCATAATCGTTGTTATGGGTCATTGCCACTTCTATATCATCACCCATCAGGTGAATGATAGGATAACGGATCTCGTCTTCATTGGTCTTGCGTTGCAGCAGGTCCAGCAATCCATTTTTGCTCACATAGGTCTTGCCGTTGAAGACTATTTTCAGCCCGGCATTCAGGAAACAATAATTCCATATCTGGTTTTCCAGGAACTCGGGATGAAATTTAAAGTTCTTAAACACTGACTCATCCGGGATAAAAGTGACCATCGTTCCGTTCTGCCCGTCTGTCTTGGCTTCCTTATATTCTTTGATCAACACTCCCCTTTCAAATTCCGCCGACTTTTCCTTCCCTTCGCGGAAAGCTGTCACTTTAAAATGATGACTTAGCGCATTCACCGCCTTGGTACCGACACCATTCAGACCTACCGATTTTTGAAAAGCCTTGCTATCGTATTTGGCGCCGGTATTTATTTTACTCACCACATCCACGACTTTACCCAGCGGAATGCCGCGGCCATAGTCACGGATGCTAACCGTCTTTCCTTCGATCGACAGTTCCACCGTCTTTCCATAGCCCATGGTGTATTCATCAATGCAGTTATCCATCACCTCCTTTACCAGTACATAAATACCATCGTCGGGACTGCTGCCATCGCCCAGCTTACCGATATACATTCCCGGCCGCAGGCGAATATGTTCCTTCCAGTCAAGGCTTTTGATACTATCCTCGGTGTACTCAAAAAGATTGGTTCCTTTAGCTTCCCTGGTTATTTCTTTTTCTTTTGC
>JANOCH010000383.1:0-5724 GCA_031412015.1 Chitinophagaceae bacterium | reverse complement strand
TAATTGAATACTTACCTGTTAACTTTTACTGTTCCCGGTATCTCCATTATTAAGTCTTCACCATAGCAACCGGCCGGTGTCTGGTATCCAGTTTTGAAATTTTCCTCCAATACTTTTTTTGCAATGATCAGGCTGCTGAGTGCCGTCAGGGTATAGCCATCAGCGCAGGAAAAGTGACCGGTGATGGTTTGACCATTAGCATTGCGGGCTTCACCCCATACTAAACTTTTTGCTTTTTTTCTCACATCATCATCAGGTCCGGCAGGGCGGTTCCTTATTTTTTTACGGATGATATTCTTAACTGCTTGCGTTCTTAACAGCCAATTAAACAACCGCTGCCATTTTATTAATTTGTAAGCGACAGGTTTTACCGCAGTATAGGTTTCTATATTAGGAATACCGGTTGTAAAATGGGCTGTAGATACGTCACCCCAGGGAATGGACATCACAAATAACTTTTTGGTGCCAAAATCCAGCCACATGCCTTTTTCACCCAATGGCTTTTTTACTATTTTATTATTTTCTCTTGCGGCGCCACCTTCACCTAATTTGTTTACAATCGTCATCGCTGTGCCATGTGACACTCCGCCACCAATGGAGGCGAAAGCCAATTTTAAATGAGTGGCATCCGGTAGTTTATTTTTCAAATGCAAGGCCATACAATCGGTTGGCACCACGTCAAAACCCACCCCCGGCAAAAGCATGATGTTTTTTTCTTTGGCCAACGCATCCAAACTTTTTATTTGTTCAAATACGCTAATGTCCCCGTTAATATCCAGGTAATGAGTGCCGGTTTGCAGGCAGGCATCAATCATTTGCCGGGCTGTATCCGAAAATGGACCCGCCGCATGTACCACCACTTTTACTTCCTGCAGCGCTGCGATAAGTTGTGTTGTATTGGAAAGATCGAAAACCTTATACGATAAATTTAGTTGATCAGCCAGGGGTTTAATGGCTTCTTGCCTTCGTCCGGCCAGTATTGCATTCAAGCCATATTGTCCCGCATATTTTGCGATCAACCCACCGGTATAACCATTGGCTCCATAAAGAAGGAATGAGGTGCTGTCCATAAAAAAGTGATTGACCGAAAGGTAAGGTAATTCTCCAACAACAGCTTGCACAGGTGCGAACACAGGTTCCTTCAAATTGCACGGCGAATGCGGGGCTGTTATAAATAAAAATATTTACCTAAAGTAATATAACCGGACAAAGAACCTTGGCATTATTAGGTTTATTATATTCGTTTGATAATCTTAGATCATGCTGAATAAGCTATTCAAAATCTTTAGGAAAAAAGAAGACGATGAACCTGCTATCGACCTTTCGTTAGGTTATACCCGACTCAATGAATTTAAAGAATATTTGTTACAGGCCAATTATGTCCTATTTGAGAAGGAATACGAAAAGCTGGACTGGGATGCTAAAACATTGTTGAATGAAGGTATTGGTCTTGATAAATCATTCGCTGATATCATTGAAAAATGGGCTAAGCAGAATCCCGGATCTTATATTGCGCGGCTTTTTGCCGGTGTATCATGCACCGGCCTGGCATGGATTGCAAGAAGCGCGGCAGCAGGTAAGGATGTATCAGCATCGAGGGCTGAAAGTTTTTTGGAGCTATTGGAAACAGCTGCAGCTCATTTAAAAGCAGCCGATGAGTTGAATGCAGAAGATGCTGAAATATGTGCCCGTACCATCAGGGTATATATGGGATTGGGAGTTGAAAAGGAAACAGTATCAGGTTTTTTCGAGGCAGCTACAGATATTGAACCTAATCATTTAATGGCTCATTTAATGATGATCAATTACCTGACGCCCAAATGGCGGGGAAGCATTGAAGAAATGTATGAATTTGCCAACCGGAGGTATGAAGAAGCCGGCAGCAGTCTTTTGGTTGTTTTAATTCTCTTTGCTATCACTGAAGAATGGAAATATTATGATATGATGGATGAAAAGGAAAAGGTTCTAGCATTTTTCAAAAATGGAGAATCAAAGTCCGTTGTTATGGATCTGTATGCCGGTTATACAGAAGAAGATGAGGGTAAACTGCTTATTCCTTATGCCTATAATTATTTCGCGTTTTTATTGTACATGTTTAATGAAAAAGATATGGCGAGGCAGGCCATCAATAAAATCAACGGGAAAATAACTGTTTACCCCTGGGCTTATATTGGTATAGAAAACAACAAAGAATTATTGTCGCTCTGATCTTCGTGTTGTCTTCTTCTTCAATAACCGGGAATGGTTTCACCGCGGTTGGACAAAATCAACCTGGGTGAGTGGTTGAATAATTTTATTCTTCTCTTTCTACGGATATAGTGCATTCACCGATCAATGCGGCCAGTGCGCCGACCGCTGCCAGTATTGGCGCCAGTACAGCGCCAACCACGCCAATGGTTAAAGGGAATGACATCACCTCTTTACCAGCTTTATCATGAATGGTGATTTTTCTCACATTGCCTTCATCGATCAGCTCTTTTATTTTTTTGAGTAGTTGTTCCCCTTTGACCGTAAAGGTTTCTTTGAATGTTGCTGACATAACAAATAGTTTATTGAGTGATTTATACCAGTTATAAAATTAAGCAAGACAGGCATTCATAGATCTGAGGCGCATCATCCCGGGAAATGAGTAAGGTCATGGGTTAAACATCCGCAATATTTTGATTCTTTTGCAAAGCTGACTATGGCAATACTTTTACCATGATATTTTTATAGTACACTTTGCTTTTAGGATCGTGGCCCTGCAGGGCAAAAGTGCCATTCGATATCTTACGCAATGCATTGCCTTCCGTGCGTTGCAGATCATCAGGCTCTGTATAATCTACGACCGTTTTATCGTTTATTTTTATCACTATTCTTTTTCCCTGTACTTTAATATACTCCGTGTACCATTCGTTGTCTTTTACATACACTTCTTTTACATCTTCTATTCCATACAAACTGCCGGTTCTCCTCCAATCGGTGTGAGAATTATTCACCTGTACCTCGTAACCTTTTTTGGGCCATCCGCCCTGCTGGTATTCAGTATGAAAATAGATTCCTGAATTGGATCCCGGGGTGGTCATCACCTGTGCTTTAAACTCAAAGTTTTTAAAATTATGATTGCTTATAGCGCCATCGTAGAATATATGTGCTACCTGTCCATTGACAACGATACTTCCGTCTTCTACTTTAAACGAGGCGGCATTGTCACCCACCTTCCAGTTGTTAAGCGTCTTTCCATCAAATAATGATTGCCATTTTGGTTTGGTGTCACAGTTTGTAAAAGAAGTTGTTCCAAGAAGGGCGAAGGCTATTGCGGAGATGGAAGTGAATCTTTTAATTGAATATGTATTGATCATTTTAGTATAGTTGATTCACTAAGCTAATTACTTTTTAATGAAATACGGTATCAAAAAAATGGATGCCTTAGATAACGGCCAAAGACGGCATGTCTAAATGGGTCGTATTTAAACTTACAGTTATTAATCGCTTATCATCAGTTGTCTATTAAGGCTAATGCTTTAATGAATGCTCTCTACTTTAGCCCCATTAACCATCGTCCCTTTTTTAAAACTTTAAAATCTGATCTTGTATGAAAAAACTTCTCTATGCCTGCATTTGCAGTGCTATCTCTTTGGCGTCCTGTAAAAAAAATGATAGCGCTCCACCGCCAACACCGACTCCGGAACCAGCCCTGGCCGTAAATACTATCAGTCCCGCCTCCGGGGCAAGAAATACGCTCGTTACGATCAATGGCGCTGGCTTTGGTACCAATGCAGCAGTGTTGACTGTATATTTTAACGGTATGCAGGCCACTATTCAATCAGTTACCGCAACCCAGATCACCGCAACAGTTCCGGCTTTGGCATTAACCGGAAAAGTAAAAGTGAAGAAAACCAGCACCGAAGTAGAAGGACCTGAATTTATTTATCAATTCAGTACTACCGCATCTTTGCTGGCAGGTAGCGGCATCAATGCTTTTTCGGAAGGCACGGGAGCTGCCGCTCAATTTAATTATCCAACCGGTATTGTCAGAGATGCAAGTGGGAACTTTTTTGTAGCCGATCGTGATAATCATCGTATCCGCAAAATCACCCCTGCTGGTGTAGTAACCACTTTTGCAGGATCGGGTGTGGCGGGTTTTGTCAATGGAACAGGTACATCCGCTCAATTCAACCAGCCTTATGGCATCACTATGGATGGCAGTGGCAATTTATTCGTGGCCGACAGGATCAATCATGCTATCCGCAAAATAACAGCAGCCGGAGCTGTAACTACCATCGCGGGTAATGGCAATCCTGGCGCTACCAACGGCACCGGCGCTGCTGCTACATTCTGGGAACCGCTGAACCTGGCAGTCGATGCAAGTGGTAATGTCTTTGTAGCCGACTACCGTAATTACGTCATAAGAAAAATAACTCCTGCCGGTGTCGTTTCTACTTTTGCCGGCACAACAGGTAGCTCCGGCTTTTCTAATGGAACCGGAACTTCCGCATCTTTTTCGGGTACATTCGGAATTACCATTGACGGTTCGGGCAATTTATTTGTTGGCGATCATCAGAACAGTTGTATCCGTAAGATCACTCCCGCAGCAGTGGTTACCACCGTTGCAGGTATTGGCACCCAGGGTTGGCATGATGGCAGGGTGGATTCAGCGCAGTTTTTCAATCCTACCCAGTTAATAGCCGATGCGGCAGGAAATATTTATGTATCCGATACTTACAACAACCGGATCCGCATGATCACCGCGACAGGACAGGTGATTACCCTGGCAGGAACTGGTTCAGCCGGTTATGTTGAAGGTGCCGGCACTTCAGCCCAGATCAATTTCCCAATTGGTATAACCGGTGATTTCGAAAATAATGATCTTTTCATTTGTGATTTTCAAAATCACAGGATAAGAAAATTGCACCTGAATCTATGATGCTGAAACGGGGGTTTCATCATTCTGTTATAAAAGGGGCTATTAAGGCCCCTTTACTTTTGAAGGATTTGTTTGATAAAACGATTGTCATTGCATAAACACATAGTAGAATTTTCATACGCTGCATTGGCTCTGTTTCATAATAGTTGATGTAGTTCCTGTGTCGCTGTATGTAACATGCAATAAAAATAAATTTTGCAGCTTCATTTTTTAATATATAACTTCATTACATATACCTCTGAACTAGTTCGTTCGTCTTTACCTGCTGAATCTTCGTCCACATTAATTGCGCACGTGAAAACTCCTGCCCGGAAACCTGTTATTATTATTACTAAAAACTAAAACACATGAAAAAATCATTTTTTCTATGGCTGTTTATTGCAGCTGCATTTTTTGCAAACGGCCAGGGTAATACGTTGTATCGGGTTAATACTGTTAAACCCAAAGCCGGAATGAAGTCCGCTTTCGAAGCCAGTTGGAAGATGCACCTGGATAAATATCATAAAACATCAGATAAAAGAAATGTTTACGAAGTGACAAGCGGCCCAGAGATTGGCTCTTATGTAATTGTGGAAGGGCCATTTTCGTATGCAGATATGGATAAAACGTTGGCCAACACAAAAGAACATGCGCTTGACCTGGAAAAAAACTTTACACCCAAACTGGAACCGGGAAGTCAAAACTTTATTGTCCGTTGGGCCGATACATTAAGCTATAACGGTGAGACAAAAGCCGAAAAGTTTCTTCTTACCGTTGCCATGGTAAAAGATGGTAAAATGGCTGGATACCTGACAGAGATCAGACGAAATGCCTTGATT
>JANOCH010000382.1:0-3452 GCA_031412015.1 Chitinophagaceae bacterium | reverse complement strand
GGCTTTTTTGGTATAGGTAAATTGAATTTGCTGGCTTGTTTTGCGTTGTTTGATGATAACCCTTCGCTGATAAACGGCATTGAAACGAATTTCAAGAAAGTAACTCCAGAGCTGATAAAAAAAACAGCCAGGGAATACCTGCGTTCCACCAATCGTACGATCCTTATCATTGATCCAAAAGCACCTAAGCAATGAAAAAAATAACTTTATCAATACTGACCTTATCTGCGATATTGTTTATCAACGCTGCTACAGCACAAAAGGAAACACCGCCGCCAGGTGGTGTGGCAAAGGATTTCAAACTTTCTGAAAAGAAAAAAGGAAAATTGGCTAATGGTTTGCAGACTACCATGGTGCAATATGGTGACCTTCCCAAGGTAACGATCAACCTGAATATTTCCACGGGCAGTATTCATGAGAGTGCTGATGAAAGCGGGTTGGCAAGTTTGACAGGAGAAATGATCAAACAGGGTTCTGCTAAAATGGACTTCAAAACTCTTTCTAAGAAGGTAGCGGCTATGGGGGGTACTGTAAATATAGGGGTAGGAAAGGAGGACGTCAGTATTTCCGGCTCTGTGTTATCAGAATTTGCTCCGGCTTTTATTTCAGCCATCGCCGATTTAATTATGAATCCCGCATTGCCAGCCGCTGAATTGGAGCGTTTGAAGGATAATTTGAAAAGAGACCTGGCTGTTGATATGACCGTTCCCCAATCTATAGCGCAGGACAAATTCAGGAAAGCCATTTTCAAAGATCATCCGTACGGAAGATATTTTTCCAGTGCTGAAAAGATAGATGGATTTACGTTGAAAAATGTAAAAGACTTTTATGGTAAAAATTTTGGCGCCAAAAGAGCCTCCCTTTATGTGGTAGGTAAATATGATGCTGCGCTTGTAACTGCCGCAATCAATAAAGCCTTTGGTAGTTGGAAACCTGGTCCCAATATTTATACTCCTCCTGTTCAGCCATTGGTTAAACAGGACACCGTGATCATTGATCGTAAAGATTCCCCGCAAACTACTTTATTGATCGGGTTGCCGATATTACAACCAAAGGATAAAGATTATGTGGGAATGTATGTTACCGATGCGTTGCTGGGAAGTTCCTTTGGCTCACGCATCACCAGCAATATCAGGGAAAATAAAGGTTATACCTATTCCCCATTCAGCAGCATTCTCAACCGCCGTGGCGTTTCTGTCTGGACAGAGTCGGCGGATATAACCAGTGAAAATACTATTGATGCGCTACAGGAGATCGAGAAAGAAATTAACCGTTTGCGGGATGAAGCACCTTCTGCAGAAGAATTGAAAGGGATTCAAAATTATCTTGCGGGTATTTTTGTATTACAGAATTCAACACCCGGTGGAATCATTGGTCAGTTACAGTTTTTGGATAAACATGGCTTGCCTGATTCTTACCTCTCCAATTTTGTAAAAAATATTCATAGCATTACGCCTGAACAGGTTTCTGCGATCACGAAAAAATACCTCGATTATAAGAAAATGATGATCGTCATGGTGGGTGATCAGAATGCCATTAAAAAACAGATCGAAACCAGGACGCCGAAAAAAGCATTTTAAAGGACAATGGTGAGTGGTGAATTGTGACCCGATAGCTATCGGGTGGTGAATATCACAGGGAGTTTCGCCCTTATTTGTTATTTACCGGAATTAAGTTTTTCAACAGGAGCTTAAATTCTTTACCGGTTATCATCCTGGCGCCAAAGCTCTCGAGGTATTCTGTATAGACCTGGCAGTCTACCAACTCAATACCGTCTTCTTTTAAATGATCCATGTATTTAATAAATGCATAGCGGGATGCGTTGCTTAGTTTGCTGAACATACTTTCACCAAAAAAGATCTTGCCGAGTTTGATGCCGTAGAAGCCGCCGACCAATTCGCCGTTCTTCCAAACTTCGGCGCTGTGTGCAAAGCCCAGCTCATACATTTTGGTATAAGCTCTTACTACTTCATCGGTGATCCAGGTGCCATTCTGACCGGGTCTGTAGATCTTTTTGCAATTCAGGATCACTTGCCTGAAAGCTTTATTGATGGTAAACTCGAACTCGTTTCTTTTTAATAGTGGTTTTACGCTCTTATTTATTTTTAATTCTTCGGGAAACAGAACAAAGCGTGGATCGGGGTTCCACCATAAAATATGATCACCTTCATACCATGGGAAAATACCACTTTGATACGCAACCAGTAGTCTTTCGGGTGACAGATCGCCGCCCATGGCGAGGAGTCCACCGGGATCCGCCAGGTGCGATGGTGGGAAATAAATTTTTTTATCAAGGACAAACAGGGGCATTAGCGGGAGGGATCGTTATGAATGGTGGGGGGGAACGTTTATACAGCTATTACTTCAACCGTCGCGCCGATGCCTCTTTCTGTAATGGCATCACACATTGGTTTTAATTCATCGTACTCTCCGTTTTTGACAGCGTATTTACCTTTATGATGAATAAAATAGGAACATTGCTCAGCCTGCTCGGGACTATGTCCACACACTTCGATTAATGTTTCAATCACCCATTCAAAGGTATTGACCTCATCATTCCACACGATAAGATTACAGGGATCTTCATGATCTGTCATTATATCAACCTCCAGCTGGTAATCCGTCTGCATATTGTTTTTTGTCGTAGCCATTGCCGGGACATTTTTACAAAAATATACATTAAAATACATTCACCGTAAAGGGAATTTATATAAATATGCTGCAGTATTTGTATTTTGCTACAAATCAATTTTATGGGTAAAATTACTGGACTGGGTGGGATTTTTATAAAGGCAAATGACCCTAAATCCCTGGCTGACTGGTATCAACAGCAACTTGGTATCTTTTTCAATGGAGGCAGCTACGTAGATTTACCTTTTGCAGATGCGGACGGAAAATTGTCAGCAGGTTCTAATGTTCTTTCTTTTTTTTCCAATGATTCTAAATATTTTGCTCCAAGTGAGAAGCAGGTGATGATCAACTTACGGATAGAAGACCTTTTCGGATTGTTGGAGGATTTAAAGGCAAAAGGAGTTGAGTTGATCGGTGAACCTGTGGATGAAGCATATGGAAAATTCGCCTGGATAATGGACCCGGAGGGAAACAAGATAGAGTTGTGGGAGCCACCCATTGCTTGAAAAAAAATTTGGCAAAAAAGTATTCGACCCTATCTTTGCACTCCCGTTTTAAAAAAGGGAGTTTAGCTCAGCTGGTTCAGAGCATCTGCCTTACAAGCAGAGGGTCGGCGGTTCGAACCCGTCAACTCCCACTGAAAATTAATGAGTTACGATGTAAAATTGTAACTCATTTTTTATGTGTGCTCGGCATGCACTATCACTAGGCGATGCAAGATCGCTAAGAGCTTTGTAGTAGGTATCATTAGCTAAGAGCAAGGGTGTCGCGGGTGACTGCGAATCTGAAAGAAGCTGGAGGCAAAGTCTTGGCCTGACGAA
>JANOCH010000381.1:0-9923 GCA_031412015.1 Chitinophagaceae bacterium | reverse complement strand
CGGCTGGAGCAGCACATCGAAGGTGCCGATCAGGTGTCCTTCCGAGGAAATGGATTCGGCAAGCGCTGCTTTGTAAAAAACATTGTTGTGAGTAAAGGTAGTGGTGGACACCAGGTGGTCGGTTGTACCTGGCCTGCCAGTGACGAGTTGGAAGTCCATATCAGTTTCGTTTAGAACAGCAAAGTAGAAAAACTTTCCTTCAAGATAGCGTCCGAATGTTTCGTATTTTCAATGTATTAATTATGTGGTTAATTTCAACTATTGCTAATGCACTATCTAAAACGCTTGCTTTGCTTTTTATTCTTTATTGTTTTCTTTTTTGAAGGAATGTTTATGGAAATATCAGCACAGGATATTTTAATTAACCGGGAAGAAGCGAAAGTGCCCGCTTATACGCTGCCTGATCCTTTGACGAAAGCGGATGGTAAGCGGGTTACTGGTTCGCAACAATGGTTGCATCAGCAGCGGCCTGCCCTGCTTAAATTATTTGCAGATAATGTGTATGGAAGAATGCCGGGTAAACCCCGGAACATGCAGTTTATAATAACTGACGTTGATTCTTTTGCATTGGGAGGAACCGCCATCCGGAAGCAGGTGACCGTTGTATTTACCGGCACTGCATCAGCACCTTCCATGGATTTGCTGATCTACCTGCCGAAGTTGGCTAAAAGCCCGGTTCCTTTTTGCATCGGTTTGAATTTTTATGGCAATCAAACGATTCATAAGGACAACGGCATCCGGTTGTCAGCACAATGGGCGATGAATGATGAACAAAAAGGAATTATAAATAACCGGGCAACGGAATCTTCGAGAGGAAAAGATGCGAGTAAGTGGGTAGTGGAAGAAATCATCAACCGGGGATATGGTTTAGCCACAGCGTATTACGGCGACCTGGAGCCTGATCATCCTGACGGTTGGAAAACAGGTATTCGCACCACACTGAAAACAGAGCTATCCATTAATGAGAATGAATGGGGTGCTATTGGTGCCTGGGCCTGGGGTTTAAGCCGCATAATGGATTACCTGGAAACAGATCCGGCCGCCGATGCGAAAAAAGTGATGATAACAGGCCACTCCAGGCTGGGTAAAGGATGTTTATGGGCAGCCGCAAACGATCAACGTTTTGCCCTGGTTGTTTCCAACAATTCAGGTGAAGGTGGCGCCGCTTTATCAAAACGGTGGTTCGGGGAAACAATAGAAAGGATAAACACTTCATTTCCCCATTGGTTTGCGCCTGCTTTTAAACAATACAATAAGCATCCTGAAGGTTTACCCATAGATCAGCATATATTACTGGCTTTGATGGCGCCACGACCTTTGTATGTAGCCAGCGCTGTAGATGATTGGTGGGCCGATCCAAAAGGAGAATTTCTTAGTGCGAAAAATGCGGAACCTGTTTATGCTTTGTTTGGTAAAAAAGGCCTGGGCGTAACGGACATGCCTCCAGTTGATCATCCTGTTGGTGAAACCATCCGATATCATATACGTACAGGTAAGCACGATTTTACTTTATATGACTGGCAGCAGTATCTTGACTTTTCAGATAAACAATTTGGAAGAAGCAGTAAGAGTCGCCCGGAATGATGAGAGCTGGCATGGAATAATAAATTAAGTACCTTTAACAAGACTGTTCTTTTCATCCTTAATTAATTTTCAACTTAAATATTGGATATGAAAATTATTTTGTTACTGGCAGTGATCATTATTGGTTACGGATGCAATTCCAAAAATGAGTCACCCTCGTCGATAAAAGAAACATCCCCTGCTAAGAATGATTTGTCCTCTACAGCCATTCAGATAAAATCCGCCTTATTAGCTGCTCCCCTGGAAAAAAGAGATAGCTGCACGGTGTACGGCTATTCTGCCGATACACAATTCGTCCTTTTGAGAAAAGGCACGAATGAAATGATTTGCCTTGCAGATGATCCTAAATCACCCGACTTTTCTGTATCGTGTTATGTAAGGGAACTGGAACCCTTTATGCAAAGAGGCCGTGAACTTCGACAGCAGGGCATCAAAGATCAGCAGTTGTTTGATCAACGGGAAAAAGAAGTAATGGCAGGCACCCTGCAAATGCCCAAACAACCTGCAACCTTGTATGTTTATTCTGCAAAGGATGAAGATGTTGAGCCTTCCACCGGTGAAGTGAAAAAAGGTTACTTGCGTTATGTAATTTATATTCCGTATGCTACGGCCAAAAGTACAGGTTTGCCGGAAAAACCAGACGCCGACGGTATGCCATGGATCATGCATCCAGGAACACACGGATCACATATAATGATCAATCCTTAAAAATCAGTTAAGTCGTTTTCGCCGCGGTGGTTGTTTTTTCTTCCCCCACGGACGAATAGTAGAATATTTATCTTTTATTGTGAGCGAGATCACTGCGGACCAGTTGCCGTTGGAGTAGACACTGGAAAAACTTTATATCATCTCATGCAATGCCACCAGCAATCGTTATGATTTAGGCTCCGAATGGGCATCCTTCGCAATGACGAGCACTCAGGAGGTTTGATGTTTTATTATATTATCGAAGTGTCCGTCATTGCGAGGCCGCTGAACATAGAGTTGAAATAGTAACGTTTGTTGCCAGCGGCCGAAGCAATCTGCTTATTGATAGCCCGGGCGCCGCCGATGCACATGGGTGCAACGGTTTTAATAACTTTAAGTATGATCGCCATTTGTTTTTATACGTTCGACAGCTACAAAGAATTAAAAGAGGTAGCCGACGACAAAGAAGTTTTATGTGACACCTATTCAGATTGGCTGGTAGAATTCACAACGGCGGTCAAAGGATTAAAAGACCGGGGAATGGAAGTTGCACCTGTAACCGTTAACATAACAGATTAAGCAAATGGTGTAAAGTGAACAAAATGAAAAACACAAGCGCTGCCCGATCAGAATATGTTGCGGAGATAAGTGCATCCCGACCTTAGGGCTCCGTTTTGCAATGTGTCGGCTATCGGTAAACACGCCCAGTGGTCAGCCATGTTAGCCGGGAGTTAATCATGAAGCCCTTTACAGAGAACATTGGTTTCTTCCAGTATACTCTTAATTCTTGCTTCGCTGATGAAAGCAAGTTTCAATACCGCAGGATTAGTGCAGATTTCCCTGCAGAGTACAATATTATTGTCCAGTAAAACCTGCTTTTCATATTTCGTTAAGGTAGTCAGGCAGGTCAACGGGTATAGCCTGGATTGATCGACCAGGTTTGTTGAGACTTCCTTTCACCGGGAAATTCCATCCTACCAGGTGCAGACCTGCACAGGTTCCGTATTCAATAGCATCTTAAGAAAACCGTGTATTGGTCACCAGCCAGCCCTGGTGAAATTTTGCAGCGTGCCCGGGATTTTTCTTCCATTCCACTTCTACATCCCTGAAACGGGCTTCCACATAAAGCGGTATTTTGACGCTGCAAATGACTCCCTGTGCATGATGATATTTACATTCCACCATCAACTGCTGATCTTCTTTTTCGGCGATCACATCAATTTCATGATTGACACAATGTCCTTTCACCATTTCACCCACCCTGACGGTAAATCCGTTGTGTTGTAGAATTGCAGCGAAATATTTCTCAAAAGGATATCCCGAAGGACCTAACTCCAGGATAGCAGCTTTCAATTTATACTTCGCAGCGAAAGGCTTAGAATGTTTCTTCAATAAACCGAAGGCCAGTTTATAAATCTTCCTGGTAGGTATTCCGTCATAAAGATGGTTTTTCACCTCTGCAGCAACGGCATCAATTACTTCCTGACCGGCTCCCGAACGGCGCAGTGATTGTTTTAATTTTTCTTCCGAAAAGGAAACCTGTTACCCTGAAGCCTTGGTGATAATTGCCGCGGTACGATTCATCAGTGCATTTTCAGAGAAGTCAAAAATCTTATTTCTTCTTGTCACTTTTGGTATGCTGCCTTTTCAGGTCGGCACGGTGAGCCCTCTCGTATGTTTGTATATCCACAAAACGACCATTGGCGTCTCTCACGGCATACAATTTTTTACCGGTGCTGCTGCGGTGCGTGGTTCTTTTAGTTGACATAGGAGTTTTTTTAAAGTTTTAAGTAATGAAAGATATTCCCATTCATTTACATTATCTGCACGGTGGTGGATGATATTCATCAGCCATTTTCCACGAGGTTAGTTGCCTCCCGGGGCGATTACGAGACACCTGGTCAATGACAATTACCTAAAGTCCTGACGGCAGTCATTGAAACCAGCTGACAATGTTTGTACCTTGCTGCTATTAATAACATTTTAAAATCTATTTTATGGAAGAGAAATTGAAAGTACCACCGGATAAAAAAGATACCCTGCTTAAAAAAGCCGGAACAGTTATTGGAGACAGGAAGGAGAAAGTGGAAGAAAAAGCCAAAGAAAAATTGAGCACGCTGAAAGAAGGCGCTCAGAATTTGGGAAGTAAAGCCGCTGATAAATTTACCGGCAAAAAATAAAGATCAGGATATATCGCGTGGTTCAAACGGGGCTTTGTCCGTATTATATTCCGTAAGTGAGTGAGAGCTGTGGTGTATGGAAACATACACCACTTTAGTTATTATTATTTCTTGTAGGCATAAAGAAATGTCGTCAATTATATTGTACGGAAAGCGTTTTGTCTTTACAGATGATATAAATGTCAGCTGCGTGGTTTTCAATAGTACCGGGCCATAGCCCTGGTCACCCGTTCTTCAAAAGAAAAATATTGGCTATAAATTCATTAAATGAATTGCCAAATAGAAGTTGCCATATTGTCTTACATTAACAAAAGAAGTAACTTTATACATGATTTTACAGGGATCACTATTAATTAAAATTATGTTGATCATTTTTCAGAAAACATGAGAATATTCTTACGACTTTTTACGGTGCCAACTTTGGTGATCGTATCCATCAATGCGATCAGTGCTCCATTTCAACCAACCGCGGATGGGCTGGCGAAAGGGGATAATGTAATGTCAGCAAATACTATTCCTGGGTATGAACATCATACTTCTGCAAAGGACAATTTACCTATCATTGATCCTGATTCATCGCTGAACCTTATCAATGCCAGGTATAAGGCGGCTGTTGACCGGTTAAAAATACAAGCTGGCGCTATAAAAAACTATGCAAAAGCAAATCATTTCAATACGGAGTATTGTTTCCTGGTAGACATGTCGATACCATCCGGGAAAAAGCGCTTCTTTGTTTACAATATGAAAAAGGATAGCCTTGAGTATTCGTCATTGGTGGCGCATGGATGGGGTTCTCAAAAAATGGATAATGATCAGCTAGAGTTTTCCAACGTCCCCAACACCTGCCAGACCTCACTGGGAAAATACAGGATAGGTTATTCCTATAACGGATCTTTCGGCCTGGCCTATAAACTATATGGATTGGATACTACCAATAACAAGGCTTTTGAGCGGGCTATTGTTTTGCATTCGCTAAGTCATTTTCCTGAATCAGAAACCTTTCCAGATAACATACCTCAAAGTGCCGGCTGCCCAATGGTAAGCCGTTCTTCCCTCGATGTTTTTAGTGCATACATTAAGGCGTCAAAAAAGCCGGTATTGTTGTGGATCTACAATTAAAGTTCCGTTAAGGGAACTTCAGCCCCGGTGTTGTTTCATCACATAAATTTTGTAAGGCGAAAAAAAGGAACTGGAGGGTTACTTTATTTGATCAATTTCTAAGGAATATATCTTTTCGGTTAGGGAAAGGAGTATTCAACCTGGATTGTTTTAGGTGGTGCTTTCTAATTTTTCTTTTTAAAAAAAGCATTAGATGATGTATGATAATTATTGACTCGCCGGCAACATATTTCTGATCGCACTGACCTTCCATACTTTCTTTTTATTCACCACTATAAACGTACTCCACATTCGCCGCATCGTACTGTCTGTATTTTGTATGTCGTATTTGCAGTCGACAATAGCCGTCGTTGGATTAAGCATTCGTATTTTATCAACGGTAAGTTTTCTTGTTCCCGGGGTATTGGCAGAACTTTTCAACATACCTTGTACAGCGCTACCAATACCGGTTCTCCATTCACCGGTAGAGACCAATTGATCCACATTGGTGGTTAAGATGGTTTTTAATAAAGCCGTATCCCTTTTTTCCCGGGCTTCGGAATATTGATCAATTAAGAAAGTGATGGTTTTGCGCTGATGGTTGGCAGGTTGGTTACTTTGGCCAAACAAAAAAACTACTCCGGCTGCCAGGTTCAATAAAAAAAATAATATTAATTTTTTCATGCTAATTTTTTTGTAAATGCGTGCAAAACTCAAATAAATTTATACATTACTTGCCACAATGATCGTCGAAGCTGCAACAGCATTATCGGCTTCGGCACTGGCCGCTTCATTACTTGCGTTGGCCAGGCTGACAAAATTATAGCCCCAGCCTTTTAGTTCATTTTTCCAAACAAGTGAACCGTCTTTGGTATTCAGGCAAAGCAATATGCCGCTGCATCCTACGTATATTTTATTTCCCTCTACGCTAACCTGCCCGATCGTAAGTGATATTTTATTTTTCAAATACTGCTTCAGCTTTACTTCCCAAATGATCTCACCATTTTTTTTATTTATAGCGGCTAGTCGTCCATTGGATAAAATGAATAATGCGTTGATTGGTCTCATGGTTGGTGTTTTGCCAATAAAAATAGGCAATCCTTTCAATCCCTGGTTGATGAATTCATGTTTGTCGTGTAGTTTGGCTTCCGGCAGCTCGCTATAGTGCGCAAGTATTTTCAACCGCGGGATTGAAACGGACCCTGTTGGCAGGTTCGGCGATTCCGTCCTGAAATCCCTATTGGTAAGCTTGGCATCCCAGTCTGCAAATAAATATTTCTATATCCCCGCAGCCACCGAATTTTGCATTGGTTTGAATGATTAGCCCGGGCTAATTCACAGGTCGCGGCCGGGGCTATACGAGGATGATTTTATCGATTAAAAAAATGGGATGAACCGACCCGCCGTCATAAATGAGTCAACTGCTTTATTTACATTAGCCCCCAAATTTGAATAGATGGACTACCTGCAAAAAATAATCATTGATTTTGAATTGCATTCTGTCGATGGGATACAGGAATGCTTTAAAAATGGCGTTAATCCCAGTGATAAGGTGAAAGGTAAACCACTTATCAACGAGTTGATCAATATGTATTCCCGGGGTCCGTTATTCAAAGAATGTATCAGGGCCTTTATCGATAACGGTTTGGATTTTGAGGATAAAATATTGCTATCTGTTTTGCTGGACGATCCTGTTTCGTTGGACGCTCAATTGTCAAACACTAAAGAAGCATTGAACAAAAGATATTCGTTTGATTGCACCTTCACGCCGCTGTATGAGGCATCGCTTCTGCATATATGCGCGGAATACAATCACTTATCCTGCGCAAAAATTTTGATGAAACACGGAGCTGATGTTAATGCAAAGGCGGGCTATGATGAAAACGGCTTTGGTGGGCACACGCCTGTCTTTCATACGGTAAACCAACATGCGAATAAATGTATAGATATGTTGAATTACCTGGTTGCTCAAAAAGCCGACCTGTCTTTGACCGTCAAAGGACTTATTTGGGGTAAAGGTTATGAATGGGAAACATTTATTCCTTCGGTAAACCCGGTAAGTTATGCGATGATGGGTCTGCTTCGTCAGTTTCAACGAACGGAACAACAGATCTACGAGGTAGTTTCAATACTGATGAAAGCCGCTTACGATTCTGATTATAGACCAACCAATATTCCCAATAGATATTTGAACAGTTAAGAATAGGCTGAACATAAAATCAATCACTATGCGGATTTTTATTTTACATTTATATCATCTAAAACAAAGCAGATGCATAGAAAAGAATTTTTAAGGGTAGGAGTCATGGGAGTTGTTGGATCTTCCTTTATTCCATCTTCGTTGCTGTCCGGCTTTGGTGAAACGGGTTCGCCGGCGACACCCGCGAAGATCGCGGTGCAACTTTATTCCGTAAGAAAAGAATTAGAAAAGGATATAAAAGGCACATTGAAGCGGATCGCTGAAATTGGATTTGAAGCGGTGGAAACCGCTTTCTGGCCAAAAGACATTTCAGTAAAGCAGGCGGGACAATATTTGAAAGAAGCGGGCCTGGCGGTTTCTTCAGCGCACATTGAATTACCCATTGGGGTTGAGAAAGCTGTCTTTCTTGAAACGGCGAAAGAATTGGGGTGTAAAAAAATGATCTGGCATGGCTGGCCGGAAGATATCCGCTATGGTTCGCTGGCCGGTACCAAACAATTAGTAGCTATTTATAACGAAGCGAATCGTTTTGCCAAAGCAAACGGGTTGCAGTTTGGAATTCATAATCACTGGTGGGAGTTTCGCAATAAAGCCGGTAAGCGTTTTGTTTATGAAGTGTTGCTTGATTCCCTGGACAAGGATATATTTTTTGAGATCGATACTTACTGGGTAAAGGTAGCCGGGCATGACCCGGCAGCAATTGTCAGGAAATTTGGAAAGAGAGCCACCTTCCTGCATATGAAAGACGGACCGGCGGTCTGGCGTGAATCATTAGCAGATGATAATCCGGATCCGATGGTAGCGGTAGGAAAAGGCACACAAAATTTTCCTGCCATCGTAAAAGCAGCCAATGGAAATACAGAATGGATGGTGGTAGAAATGGATAAAACCGCTACCGATGTATTTGAAGCGTTGCAGGATAGTTATGATTACTTAATTAAGAACGGGATGGCGAAGGGAAGAAAGCCGGCTTGATCTTCCCGGTTAACGAGATATGCCTAAAAAATAGCACTCATCGTTGCTTAATGTAACTTTTCAGTATCGTATTTACTTTTCTGTTTTAGTGCTGTCATTCCGGACTTGACCCGGAATCTTAATTTCCATAAACACATATGGAATAGCCATGGTTCTTACTTTGTGCGTTCGCAATGACAGACCGCGGCCACAACGAAGGAGTTAATTAATTCGAATAAGCATTAAATAATAACACTCATTTTCCTTTACGAAATATTGCAGGCCCTGATAAACGGTTTATTGGCGTCACACAAGCTTGTTTTTCATCTTCGTCGCATCGCGGAATATTTATTTATATTACAGTCTAACTTTCTAAATGTTTCCAAACCATGCTCAACAGACGTGAACTATTAAAGTTGTCAGGCGCCGCTTCGGTAGCATCACTGCTTCCCAAAATAAGTAGTGCGACAAGCCCAACGCCGAAAGGGCCATTCCGCTTTTGTTTTAATACCAGCACCATTATGGGTCAAAACCCCGGTCTTCTTGCTGCTATTGAAATAGCCGCCCAAGCCGGTTATGATGGACTTGAACTTTGGATAAATGATATTAAAAATTATATCAAACAAGGCAATAGCATTGAATCGCTTGCAAAATTTATTTCTTCAAAAGGATTGGTAGTTGAAAACCTGATCAGCTTTACGGCCTGGATGGTGGATGATGATACCAAACGAAAAGCAGCGTTGGTGGATTTGGAAGAAGAAATGAAATTGATGGCAGCCCTCGGTTGCCGGCGCATAGCCGCACCGCCAGCTGGTGTAGAAAAGGACAAACCGTTGGACTTTCAAAAAGCAGGCGCCCGTTACCGGGAGATACTAACATTGGGAAGAAAATATAAGGTGATGCCGCAGTTGGAATTTTGGGGGGCTTCGGGCACGTTACACAATTTGGGCCAGGCCCTCGCAATAGCCGCCGCTGCCAATGATCCGGATGCCCGTATTTTGCCGGATGTCTATCACTTGTTTCGTGGCGGCTCGGGTTTTGATGGATTGAAATTAGTCAACGGGAAAGCGATTGAGATCATTCACATGAATGATTATCCTGGTTCCAAACCGGTAAATGAACAAACGGATAGCGACAGGGTGTATCCCGGTGATGGAGCGGCGCCGATACGGCAGGTTTTGCTGGATCTGCAGGCTATGGGAGGAACCAAAGTATTGTCG
>JANOCH010000380.1:0-2358 GCA_031412015.1 Chitinophagaceae bacterium | reverse complement strand
AAAATTGTTATAGGGTCTGCGTTTTATGCAAGAACATGGGAAAGAACTCCGGCTAACAATAATGGCTTGTACCAACCGGGTAAGTTTAAAAGTTTTATTCCCTATCGGCAGTTCGATCAGCGACTGTCCGCTGACAGCGGTTTCGTTTTTTACCAGGACAGCGTCGCTAAAGCTCCTTATGCTTATAATGCAGCCAGGAGAACCTTTGCTACTTTTGATGATAAATTATCTATCAGGAGGAAAACTCAATATGTGAAAGACAAAGGGCTTCATGGTATCATGTTCTGGGAACTTACCCTCGATACTTACGGCGATGGCTTACTGGACGTGATCGATCAGGTTAAAAACGAGCGGCAATAGATTTTGGATTTGACAATTTTTTTCGAACTCCTTATCGGATTTTTCAGCTTTTGAAAATCAGGAATTTATACAAAAAAGTTTATTATACGTATAAAATTTTATTTGTTTACGTAGAAATGGTAGTTTTGTAAAAATGATTAAGTCATGGATGCTAAGGTCACTTTAAGTTTTGATGAAGGGGTTGTCAATAAGGCAAAAAAGTATGCGGAAAAGAATAATATCAGTCTTTCCCGCCTGGTGGAATATCTTTTGCAGAAAACAACCTCTAATAATTATTCGTCATTGGAGGACCTTCCCATCTCAGAATGGGTGAGCCAGGTAGCTGAGGGTGAAGCCATTTACCAAACAAAAAAGAAAAGCAGGAAGGCCATCAAGGCAGAATACTTCTCTTCCAAAAAATAGTATGCGCATTTTCCTGGATGCTAATATTCTCGTATCTGTACTAAACAAAGAGTACCCATTGTTCAGCTATTCCGCCCGTATTGTAAGTTTGGCGGATCATAAGGGATTTGAAGTTTTTACATCTCCTATCTGCCTGGCTATCGCCTTCTATTTTGCAGAAAAAAAGAATAAAAAGACAGCCCGGGAGAAAATAAGGCTGCTAAGCGAAAATTTACATGTAGCTGCCATTTCGGAAACAACGGTGAGGAAGGCGGCAAGGAATTCAGCTATCCATGATTTTGAGGATGGATTGGAATACTATGCAGCACTTGAAAGTAAATGTGATTGTATTATTACTGAGGATGTAAAAGATTTTTATTTTTCGGCTATCGAAGTAATAAGCGGCGAAGGTTTTTTTGAAAAATACCTTACTTCAAAAAAATGATTTAATTCCAATCCCAGCCAACTACTGCCCATTCATCCAGTTCATCGCGATGTGTATGGATGGTTTTAAAACCCACTCTTTCATGGGCACGGATCGAACGATGATTGCGGGTCGCTATTTCAGTGATAATAAGATCAAATCGAGGCTGGTATATTTTTTTGTGATGCCTGTATAATTCATCAAATAAACCCTGCCCTCGGTATTGTTTGTCGATACATACCTGGCCCATTACATAAAAAGAATATTCATGAAGCGGTTTATCGTTCCAGCTAAGTTGATCGAGTAAGGAGAACATCGGCTCAAGATCAGGTATGAGCTGCCGGCATTCCTGCAGCATGGTTAGCGCATACGCTACTACCTTTTCATCATCCTTGATAATAACAGTGGGCGAGAGGCGATGCATTTGCTCCAGTATTTTCAAATCATGACGCAACGTTACAAAGCCCTGCGACTTTATTTCTGTTTCATCAATATGCTGAACGAGATTTTCTTGCTGGAGTTTTAGTGTCTGTCGTAATTCTGCCGTTGAACTGGCGAGTGTTGAATGAAGCATTTACAAATTATTCATATTTCAGTAGAATCATTTCAATTCTGATAGATCTTCGTCCCGGCTATTTGTACTCGCCAAATACCTCCCTTAGTGTATCCGCTATTTCTCCCAACGTACATTTATTTTCTACTGCGTTTAACACGATAGGCATTATATTCTCGTCACTGCAGGCTGCATCATTCAGCGATTGAAGTATATGATCACATTTTGCATGATTGCGGCTATTGCGAAGATGTTCCAGTTTTTCAGATTGTATTTGGCGGATCGAATCATCGATCTTAAACCCCGGAACCTGCGTTTCTGAACTCGCCTGGAATTTATTAACCCCAACGATGATCTTTTCCCCGGTTTCTATCTGCCGTTGGTATTCATAGGCACTACGGGCTATTTCATCTTGTATAAATCCCTGTTCGATGGCTGATACACTGCCACCCATGGCATCGATCTTTTCGATCAGCTTCAGAGCCGCCTGTTCTACTTCCTGTGTTAACGCCTCTACATAGTAAGAGCCCGCCAAAGGATCTGCTGTATCGGCAGCTCCGCTTTCAAAAGCTACTACTTGCTGTGTGCGCAAAGCGATTCTTGCTGCTTCTTCGGTGGGCAGGCTTAAGGCTTCATCATA
>JANOCH010000379.1:0-5997 GCA_031412015.1 Chitinophagaceae bacterium | reverse complement strand
ATGTATTAGCAAAAACAAATGGAGGGTTTTCTTTTTGCGTCAACTCCGATAGTCGCTGACCAACGAGTGAACTAACTAATCCTTCTATAATGCTTTCCCGATATCCTGCCCATGTCTTTACAGGCTTTACGGGTTTAACATAGTTATAAACCTGTACAAAAGTATTAGTAGCCTCATCATCGGTTACTACCAGGGCTTCAGGTTTTGTACGTTCTTTCATGGGTATGATCGGAGGACGTACGGGAGCGTTCGCAGGATTTTTGAATTTACTAAAATGAGCAATGATCTTTTTTTCCGCATCGGCCGGATCAATATCACCCACTACAATCACCGCCATCAGGTTGGGCCGGTACCAACTGGTATAAAAATTTTTTAGCGTTTCATACTTGAAATTTTTTAATATCTCGTCCTTGCCGATTGGTAATCTTACCGCATATTTTGAACCATTCAATAGTTTTGGAAAATACTGGCGGCTCATTCTTTCCCACGAGCCTTTACTCAATCTTGATTCTTCCAGCACTACGCCTCTTTCTTTTTCTATTTCAGCTTTGTCCAGCAGGTTGTTGAACGCCCAGTCCTCCAACACCGTAAATCCTTTATCTACCATACCCGCATCTTCTGTTGGTAATGAAAGTATATACACTGTTTCATCGAAACTGGTATATGCATTCAGGTCGGCGCCAAAGTCAACGCCTGTTTTTTGTAAAAAATCGACCAATTCATTTTTGGGAAAATTCTTTGAACCATTAAAACCCATGTGCTCCATAAAATGCGCAAGGCCTAACTGGTTGTCATTTTCCTGAACCGAACCGGCATTCACGGCAAGACGCAATTCTATTTTCTTTTCAGGTTTTGCATTCCTGCGGATATAGTAGGTAAGTCCATTAGCCAGCTTTCCCACTTTTACCGTGGGATCAACAGGCAAAGGATCTGTTAATTTGTACTGGGCAAATGAGTTGACATAAAAAAAGCCCAACACTACAAGGCTGAGCGGCAATTTTAAAAAGGATTTCATGTTACCAGGTTTTAGGTTGTTGAATTTAATCATAAGCGGCCTTATAAAAAATAAAAAACTTCCTGGGCGGTCAGGAAGTTCTTTTAAAGGAAGAGACAATATATTTTAGTTCAAATATTTCAGCACTTCGTCACTCATGGGTTTTGTTTTGGGGCTAAACACAGTAACCAGCTCTCCTTTTTCATCTACCAGGAATTTGGTGAAATTCCAGGAAATGGGATCAGTGATGCCCTTTTTAGCGGCCTCGTCAACGAGCCACTTAAATAACGGCGAAATATCATCACCTTTCACTGAAACTTTATCCGCCATTGGAAAGCTAACACCGTAATTTTTTTTGCAGAACTCGGCTATTTCTTCTTTACCACCCGGCTCCTGGTTGCCAAAATTGTTGGCAGGAAAACCAATGATCACCAGTTTACCATCATATTTTTTATACAAAGCTTCAAGACCTTCATACTGTGGTGTTAGTCCGCATTTAGAGGCCGTGTTTACGATCATGATCTTTTTTCCTTTGAACTGTGCCAGGTCTATTTCATTACCCAACAATCCCGGTACTTTAAAATCATAAATGGAACCGGTTAGTGTTGCAGAAAGAAGCAGCGTTAATAATAGTGTCTTCATATTTATCGATTGAAAAATTAAATAATAATGAAATGTAAAGGTAAGCAAGCCATTTGCTCAAAAACTCAAAAAAACTATAAATCTTATGCAGGATAAATTATTGCTTTTCAAAGCATCCCAGGTCGGGCTTCAGGCCCACCGGCCTTGTATTGCCGTCCAGGTCGATGGTTAAACTGTTATTATTACCGGCCTCGACAGCAGGCGAGTTCCTTTTGCTGATCCGAAAGTCATAATAGTGTTTTGACACGTCAATACTGTCAAACTCCGGGTCCAGGTTATTTATAGCTGCCGGGTCTATATTGACGTTTAAAGGAGTTGTTTTTAGTCTCCAAAGTACATTTTGAAAAGTTACTATCCCGTTACTACCTGTCTTATCTACTACCACTTCATTCTCCAGTGATTCGTTCTCACCCCAGAAAATGCAATTGAGAAATGTGGCATCAAGCGGAGAAGTAGTGTTGCCATTAACATCACTGAGTGTCAGCACGGGGTCCTTATGCTGAATAAAAAAGTTTGAATAACTAACTACGGTACAATGAGTGAATTGATAAGAACCTCCCTTACCCAGGGCAATATTTTTTCCGCAGTTACTGATCAGGCAATTGTTTGCCGTAATGCCCGAATTCAGCGCTATGATACCATAGTCATAAGAATTATCTATCACACATTGATTTAATGTAAGTTTTGGATTTGCGTTGGGTGACGGATCTTCCACGGCAATAGCCTGGTAAGAGTTTTTGATCACGGTATAATTCAATATGTTATCCTTGCTTGGAGTTCTGAAATAAATACCTGGCCAGGCCGCAGGGAAGTCTTTATAAGGTTCATCCAACCGGTCGCCCTGGAAATAAACACGATCAACGGTATCTTTTTCGCCATTTACCATTAAGGTACCATCAACAATTACGGGAGCGTCAGCATGAACATAAATACGACAACCTTTTTCTATTGTCAGGGTTTGACCGGCTTCTACGTACAAGTGGCCTTGTATCACATAGGGAAGATCATTTGTCCATGTTTCATCAGCGCTGATCACCTTCTCACGAAAGAAATGTGCATTTTGCCCCCACGCTTCTAATTGTACCACACGATCATTTCCATTGTAACTGATTTGTATGCTGTCCCGGATAATAAAAGGAAGGTTGCCAGATGCCTGATCTACATTTACCTGTACAAAAACATAGACACTGTCGTTGGCTTCTATTTCAATACCACTTGCTTCAGTAGTGGCAACTCCATCCACATTCATTTTATAAGATGACGCAGCGCCGCCCATCAGTTTTACAGACGAGAGTCTTAGTTTCTGGTTATTGCTGTTACTGATCTTGAATGATTGGGTAACGGAACCTACCGCCGTGAATACTGTATCATAATGAAGTGTATCAGCGGAAATACTGAGGGTTGCATCAGGGGAAGTAATAAATGAATCCTTTCTGCAGGAGAATAGAAAAAGTAGAAAGGATAGTGTAACGAATAAAGCAGTTTTCATCAGTTATTTTTAATAGCTAAGAGCAAAACGGAGAAAAAGAGTTGAAAGAGCCTTTGCGGAAGAAGCATATAGAGTTTTATCACAATTTCTTTTTTGTTAAACGACCGTTTTGTAAGCTAAAGTATTTTCAACCTGACTCTTTTCCTCTTTTAACTCTTAGCCGCGTAGCACAATGCGGCAATACTCAACCTTACGTTTTCTGCTTTCAACAATTCGGCGCCACAGGCTTCCAAAGTCGCCCCGGTAGTTACTACATCGTCTATCAATAGGACATTTTTGTTACTGATCGCTTCAGGTTTTGCCAATACGAATTTTCCTTCCATGTTCTGCCACCTTTCAATTCTTCCTTTTTGAGTTTGCGTATCAGTATGCTGAGAACGGATAACCACATCTTTTAGTACCGGAACCTGTAAACTTTCTGCCATTCCCTCGCATAAAATGGTAGCCTGGTTATAACCTCTTCTCTTTTCTTTGGCCGGAAAAAGTGGTAAAGGAACCAATGCGTCTACCACAAACCTTCCCGATCTTTTTATAGACTCCCCCATTATTTGTCCTAATTGGTTTCCAAGTTCCTTGTTTCTCTTGTATTTGAACTGGTGCATCAGGTGCTGCATCAATGACTCCCTGGTAAAATAGTATTGCGCGGTAGCTTGCTGTATGGGTAAGCGTCCCCAAAATTTCTTTTCTACCGGGTTATCGGCGTGTAATTCAAAATTGGTTTCAGGCATCGCTTCCATGCAGCGCATACATAAGGAGCTTGCTTTTCCGAGCATATCACTGCCACAACCATCACATATATGTGGAAATAATAAATGAAGAAAGGAGTCTTTTATTTCTTGAAGGCTGATCATATACTAACCTTTGATTAAGCTTCCAGTTTAAAACAAATACTGGTATACTTCTTCTACACGACCCATTGTTATTACCTCAATATTATATTTTTGTTTTGATAAACCTTTCTGGTTGTATTTGGAAACAATGATCTTTTCAAAGCCCAGTTTCTCTGCTTCCGCTATCCTTTGTTCTATTCTGTTAACAGCTCTTATTTCTCCACTCAATCCTACTTCCCCTGCAAAACAGATATGCTGGCTTACCGCCACGTCTTCATACGAAGAAAGTAGGGCGCATAAGACGGCAAGATCGATAGAAGGGTCTTCCACTTTTATACCGCCGGCAATGTTAAAAAAGACATCCTTTAAACCGAAATGAAAGCCGCCTCTTTTTTCCAGCACGGCTAATAAAAGTTGCAAACGCCGCAGATCAAAACCACTTACCGTTCGTTGCGGCGTTCCGTAGACCGATTGTGTTACCAGTGCCTGCACCTCGATCAACAAGGGCCGCATACCTTCAATTGTAGCGGCAATGGCAATGCCGCTCAATTGATCTTCTTTTTGGGTTATTAATATCTCACTGGGATTGAGAACACCTCTCATTCCTTCATCTGTCATTTCATAGATGCCCAGTTCAGCTGTGCTGCCAAAGCGATTTTTTAAAGTACGTAAAATTCGATAGGCGTAATGACGATCTCCTTCGAACTGCAAAACGGTGTCTACCATATGCTCCAGTATCTTCGGTCCTGCGATACTTCCGTCTTTGGTAATATGGCCGATCAGGAAAACGGGTGTGTTGGTCTCCTTTGCGAATCGCTGAAACTCTGCCGCACATTCCCTGATTTGCGATACACTGCCGGGAGAAGAATCAATAAGCGGTGTCTGTAATGTTTGGACAGAGTCAATGATTACTAGCTGGGGTTTTAATTTTTTTATTTCCTGGAAAATAATTTGGGTGGATGTTTCTGTCAGCAGGTAAAAATTGTCGTTCTGTAATTTCATGCGGTCGGCTCTCATTTTTATCTGCTGCTCACTTTCTTCCCCGCTGATGTAAAGAACTTTTGCGTTCTTCAACCACAATCCATTTTGTAAAAACAGAGTGGACTTTCCAATTCCTGGTTCACCTGCAACTAACACAATACTTCCCGGAACAATACCACCGCCTAAAACACGATTGAGTTCCGGGTCGGCAGTTAACAATCTTTTTTCTTCCGTGTTTTTTATTTCATTTAGGGATATTGTTTTATTGGTTCTCTTTTCTTCCTGGTAGTCTTTCCAATCATTGTTATTGTTTGTTGTTTCTTTTTGAATTAACTCTTCAACAAAAACATTCCACTGTCCACATGAAGGGCATTGACCGTTCCATTTCACACTTTCATATCCGCAATTTTGACAGAAGAAAGCTTTTTTAACTTTACTCATGTGTTAAAGATAACTTATCAGATTTGTTGAATAAAAGATTGACGGGTATCCATCCGTATACCTTGACTATTGAAATTACGATTGAGATAAAGAGGAAATAAAAAGAAGAGATAAACCGAAATCCGGGAAGTTGTTTTTAAAATGTAAAAGGGGCTAATCTTTCGATTAACCCCTTTACTTACTAACCCATTAAATTCTTTAGCTAAGTTACAATTCTGCCCAACATTTCAAAATAAAATTTTAGGCCTGTGAATAACTTCCGTTCAGGCAGGGACGTCAATATGTAAACCTTTTAATAACAAGGCTTAGCTATTTATAATATTGATTTTCATATAGTTGTGTGTTTAAAATGAAAACGAATAGTACAATGAGAAAATAAGAAAATGGCTGCACCAAAATGACAAAACGGCTGAAAAATAGTCTCTAATCTAAATGGATGCAAGTTTGTTATATATCAATAAACAAACTAAAAAATATCAGATATGACACCATCGATTATGATCGTTTCCTTCCTGTTTTTGGGGATAAGCATGCTTGTATCTCTGGTACTGAAGAACAAGTTTAAAAAGTATAGCAAAGTGCCATTAAGGAGTGGTTTGACCGGCCGGGAAATAGCTGAA
>JANOCH010000378.1:0-3572 GCA_031412015.1 Chitinophagaceae bacterium | reverse complement strand
CAAAACGTTGAACCGGTAAATGCTTACTGGTAGGTTGCAGGTATTGACCAATGGTTACTACATCGCAACCATTATCCTTCAGATCTTTTATTGTCTGTATCACTTCTTCTTTTTTCTCGCCAAGCCCGAGCATGATCCCACTTTTGGTTCTTCTTCCCCCCTCTTTCAATATTCTTATCACTTCCATGCTCCGCCAGTATTTGGCCTGTATGCGAACCTGGCGTGTTAATCGTTCTACTGTTTCAATATTGTGTGATACTACTTCTGGTGCAGCTTCAATGATCCGTTCGATATCTTCTTTGTTGCCTTTGAAATCCGGGATCAATGTTTCCAATGTTGTATCAGGGTTTAACGATTTCACGGCCCTGATCGTGTTTTGCCAAATGATGGAACCGCCGTCTTTTAGCTCATCCCGGTCAACGGAAGTGATAACGGCATGTTTGACTTTCATCAGGTAAATAGCTTCTGCTACCCTTTGCGGTTCATCCCAATCCAATGGCTCGGGCCGGCCGGTAGCCACCGCGCAGAAACCGCAGCTTCTTGTACAAACATTACCGAGTATCATAAAAGTAGCTGTGCCTGCGCCCCAGCACTCTCCCATATTCGGGCAATTGCCACTTTCACAAATGGTGTGTAGTTTATGTGTATCCACCAGGTTCCTGACATGCTTGTAACTTTCACCGATCGGCAGCTTTACCCGCAGCCAATCCGGTTTTTTTACCCTCGTGGTCTTTTCGTCAATAGTTGATACAACGGGAAGTTCAGTCATGTCGCAAAAATACGAGGAATCAGCAAGATAAATGTTGGGGAACTAACCAGCCAGCCTGTTACTTACGGCGGCCGAAAAGTATAGCGATATAACCCTGGAAAAAGATTCGTTTATCCTCCTGGAATGCCATAAGGGGAATTTTTGAGGCATAGGCTTCGAGACTCATTCCTATTTCCAATCCTGATACCGATTCATTAAAGCGACCGTAATCAAACCGCATGGCTACTTTACCAAATACGCCGGGCTTCACTTTTAAATCACTCCAACCCTTTCCAAAACCGCCACCGGAGATGATAGCGCTTTGATCAAGAAATAAAGTGGTATCAGCGCCGGCGTATTTGATGGCTCTTTCGCCGCCGGTTGCCGGATCAGGGTCTTCTACATTCAGGTAATAAGGGCGAAGTAATCCAATTGATAGGCCTGCATTGTAAACAGCCGTTACCGCCACTCCATTTTTATTACCCTTCTGACCCAGTATATGTTGCTGACCGAAACCAAGGGTAATCGGGTAGAAATTGTTGATCTTACCGTATACATAAGGGTTGCCAAAAATGAAACTGCCTCCCAGTAATTTTTCTTCCTTAGCATTCTTTATTTCGGTGATATCAATACGGTAAATATTGGTTTTCCGGTTACTCTTCATCCGGCCCAATTCATAAAATGCGCCGTAACCATTGGTACGCAATTGTATCCCAAAGATGCTTTGTTTTTGATAGATCAAAACGCCCTCTTCCGCCTGCCGCACCATTTCATTTATCTTCTGGCGTTTGGCTTCCTTTTTTTCTCTTTTTTCTTCACGTTTATCCTGTGCAAAAGAGGAAATTCCCAGTGAGGCAATAATAATGATCAGGCTAATTTTCTTCACAATACAAAATGGTTTAAAGAGAAAAAAGACAAGGTAAAAATCATTGAAACGGATTCTTTCTCTCATTTAATAATAATAATAACCAGTACCGAAAAGTTCAAAAAAACGAACAAAAAAGAAAGAGCAATCAACCTCATTTTCTGTTTCTCTCTTTTTGGCTCTTCTCTTAGCTAGAACGTAAATTTAGGGCAAAAATTGAAAAGACATCAACAGTAGTTTACCACCACAGGCTGTTAATTACCTCCTTCTATCTGAAAATTGCTTCTTTTTATCAAGCCATGATCTGTAGAAATCGAAAAAAAAACTACGTCCTGGGCTAATGCCTTGATCAAAACGAGCCGCCAGCCTCCAGGGTTGCTTAAAGGAACGCGTAGGCAGTACCCTAATTCAGATTGACAGTTTGGTGAAAGAGAAATCCAGGAAAGCAAATCCGCGAAAGACACCATGAAAGAATTAACGTTTTATACACGTAATGTTGTCGAGTGCGACGCCATATTCTCCAACAAAATAGCTTTAAAATAGTGTTTGTACACCATACGCCACTTTAGCTTCATGTTCCAACAGCCATTTTTTTCTCCATAATCCCCCGGCATAACCAGTCAGTTCCCTGTTTGAACCGATCACACGGTGACAGGGCACTACAATGGCCACGTTGTTTCTCCCGTTTGCATTGGCTACCGCTCTTGTAGCTTTGGGATCGCCCGTTTTAATAGCGAGTTGCATATAGCTCATCGTTTTGCCAAAGGGTATCGTCATTAATAAATTCCAGGTTTCCTGCTGAAAAGGAGTGCCGCTTTGATTAATAGGAAAATCAAAGATTCTTCTCTCTCCATTAAAGTACTGGATCAACTGTTCGATACATTGTATCAGCAGCGGGGGTATATCCTTCCTGTTTCCAACCGGCTTCTGCGTGGTATCATGAAAAGTTATCTCACTTATAAAATTAACGGTACCCGATATTTTCAGTAAACCTACCGGCGAATGATAATATGTAGTAAAGCTGTCAGCCAATTTTCATCCCGTTTGTGACCGGCTTTCCGGGTTGTAATAAAATTACATCTTTGTTTTCATCATACACCCCGAGCACCAGGCATTCACTGGTAAAGTCGGCAATTTGTTTGGCGGGGAAATTCACTACCGCTATTACCTGGCGGTTCAACAGTTCTTCTTTAGTATATAATGTAGTGACCTGGGCCGAAGACCTTTTAGTGCCTAACACTTGTCCAAAATCGATAAGAAGTTTATAAGCTGGTTTACGTGCTTTGGGAAAATCATTGACTTCGGTGATGGTGCCCGCTCTTATCTCAATTTTTTCGAAGTCGCTCCAACTGATCGTATCCATATTTTTTTTTATGCTTTATAAATTCGAATGAAAACGCGAACATCTCTCTTCAAATATAGTCCTTCGCTGTTTGCCCTTAAGGCGATCATTTCACTTTTAAAAACTATGTTATAACACATCAGCAACAATAAACTTTTTTTGCCCGTTCTTTAGGTTCATCCTATCTTTTGACAAAATTATTCGCCGTATGAATTCCAAAAAGAAAAAAAGCCTGTCCCGCCGTGATTTTATCCGCAATTCTTCTGTCTTTGGTGCCGGTGTACTTATTCTTCCACGGCATATACTGGGAGGAAAAGGATTTATCGCACCCAGCGATAAATTGAACATAGCTGCCATCGGCGCCGGTGGAAAGGGATCTTACAATATTCAACAGGCTTTTAATAATGAAGCGGAAAATATCGTGGCGCTATGCGATGTAGATGATCGGATGGCTGCCGATACCAGGAAAAAACATCTCAAGGCTGCTTATCATAAAGATTTCAGGGTAATGCTCGACAAGCAGGCGAAAGAGATCGATGCGGTAATGATCAGTACGCCGGATCACATGCATGCGGTAATGGCGTTGCCCTGTATGCAAATGGGCAAGCATGTGTATG
>JANOCH010000377.1:0-12026 GCA_031412015.1 Chitinophagaceae bacterium | reverse complement strand
TCAACGAGCGGCTGAATATTAGCATGAAACAGCAGGAGTCGGCCGTGGAAAGTGCTAAACAGAATATAGAACAGGGAGCTTCCGGGGTAGGAACAGCGTTGATAGGTGTAGCGAGCGGAATGGTCATGCTGATACTATTGCCGATCTATACCTTCCTCATCCTTTATTACCGGAAATTGATTCATAAATTTCTATTGGATGTATTTGGCGACAGCCATCGGACAAAAGTTGAAGAAGTATTAATGGAATCAAATGGCATCGTGCAAGGGTATATGCTGGGCTTACTGCTCGAAATGGCGATCGTAACGGTTCTTAATACCGCAGGTTTTTTGATCATTGGGATTGAATACGCTATTTTCCTTGCACTCCTTGCCGCTGTGCTGAACCTGATCCCTTATGTAGGAATGCTGGTAGCTTCCGTTATTTGTATGGTTGTAACACTTACTACTTCCGACAACATAGCGGATATCCTTTGGGTTGGAGCCATTCTGATCGCGGTACAATTTATTGATAATAATTTTATCATGCCCTATGTAGTGAGTTCCAAGGTACGTATCAATGCGCTGGTAACCATCATCGGTGTATTGATAGGCGGCGCGATCGCGGGAATTTCGGGAATGTTTCTCTCTATTCCGGGAATAGCCATCCTGAAAGCAATTTTTGAGCGGGTAGAAGGATTAAAACCATGGGGGGAATTGCTCGGTGATGACGAAAAAAATGCCACATCTAAAAAAAGAAAAACTACCACTAAAAGAAAGACTACTCAAAAGGGAGAAGGCGGCTAAAAAAATATAAGGTGCCTCCTGGTGAAGAAGAGCGATACCTCAGGAACGATGCATATAATAAAATAGCCGCGGAGAAGTGCCGCGGCTATTTTTTTAAATTCAAATTATTCTTCTGTCTCGTCTTCCTGCTCAGCTTTCCAGTTAATATTGTTTTCGGCAATTTCCGTCAAACCCTGGTCGGTTTGCTTTTCTTCCTCCAATGTTTGTTCAAGGATACCAGCCGCTTCATCCATGCCCATTGTTTTAGCCAATTGAACCAGTCCACCATAGCTGGCGATCTCGTAGTGTTCTACTTTTTGAGCAGCCATGATGATGCCTACGTCCCTGGTCATGCTACCGTCTTCCGTTTCTTCAACAATAGATTCGCCTTCTTTAATAAGACCTTCCATAGCATCGCATTTTTTCGCCTGCGCTTTTTTTCCCATCAATTCAAATACTTGTTCCAATCTTGTTACGTGCTCCTCAGTTTGGGAAAGATGTTCCTCAATAGCTGATTTCAATTCGTTGGTAGTAGCAGCCTTCTTCATCTTGGGAAGCGCTTTCGTCAGGTGCTTCTCCGCCCAGTACAGGTCTTTTAAAGAGTCGGTAAAGAATTTTTCCAACTGCGTGTTGCCCTGACCATTCCCGTTCTTTTCAGCGGGCTTCTTGCTTTTTGCAGGCATTGATTTTGTGTTTTGCATAATCCGTGATTTTTGTTGTGATCAATACTAACTTCCATTTACCCAATTTTATAAACAAAGGATATGCCATCACAATAAACTATTATTTGTCCGGAAAAGGGTTTGCCGGCCAGGCAAAGTATAAAATGCAGGTAGCTTCTTTGTTCTCCGGCAGGTTCCCAAAACATTGAGCACTCGACAGGCCCTAAAGGATAGCAAAGGAAAAAACAAACACTGCTATGAAACTTTTTGACTAAAAAAAATTAATATCTATTGGAGAAAAATTTTTGAAGAGGAAGCAAACTATCGCGGTGGCTGAAAGCGTCACTTCCGGTTTATTGCAATTCGCGTTATCGTGTATACCTGAAGCTGCCCGGTTTTTCCAGGGCGGGATCACTGCCTATAATGTTGTACAAAAATTTAAACACCTTCATGTAGAGCCGCTTCATGCGTTGTCGGTTAATGGTGTTTCTCCGAATGTGGCGAAAGAGATGGCGCTGCATGTCTGTGAGGTTTATTCAAGTGATTGGGGAATAGCCGTTACCGGTTATGCGTCGCCCGTGCCGGAATCAGCATATAAAGTCTTTGCTTTTTTTGTCATTGCCTGCCAGGGACAAATAAAATTGTCCGGCAGGATCAAACCCCAAAAACTTGGTCCATCCGAAAGGTAATGGATGTATACCAATCACATCTTAGGGAAATTACAGTCCTTACTTTAAGAAGATTTTGTCTTATATCTTATTGAAAATCCAATAACCAGCAGGTTGACCACGAACGAAAATGAATTGGTGATAATAATTGGATAATCTTGTTTTAACAGACCGTACCATATCCATCCACCGATGCCTGTCAGCAAAGTAAACAACATAAAATAGGATATGTCGTTGGCCTTCTTATCCTTTACTATCTTAAAAAGTTGGGGCAACAGGGAAAGCGCCGTACAGACGCCTGCCCCGATGCCAATATATAAACTATGATCATTCATTTTGTCAGGCCGGCACTTTAGCCATCGCCTCACGTTCCCAAAACCGGTGTTGCGATATCGCTTTAATAAATAAGGCGGGCAAATTGTTATTTTGTTTTGTAGCAAAAACAAACCCGGGCAACGACTTACTGCTTTTTAACAATTCGCCGATCGATGTTTTTTCTATCAGGGCTTCGGCATCCGTATCGACGGCGATAGCTTTGCAATGTTTGTAGGCCTGGTTGATAAAATAAATGGCATCCGCTTCATTGCTCAAAGCGGCGATACTATCTTTTCCTCCCGGCACATAAACAGCATCATACAAAACGGACGAAACAGTTAGAAAATTCTTATCCACTTTTATGGGTGTGTTTTCATCTGTCGTGATCTCACCCAGCTTCGGAGCAATAAGTTCAACCACGGCACCTTCGCCCATTAAAGCAGCCTTCATTTGTTTAAATGCGGCGCCATTAACACCATTAGCGGCCAGTATAGCGATCTTCCTGGATTTGATAGAATCTTTTGGAGTGTTGGCCATACTCAGCGCCGCTGAACTTTCAATTCCCTGGTCAACAAACCTGGGCTGAAATTTTGACGGATTTCCATCAGCAGGAATACTATGGTTGACCGGTTGCTCCATTTTTTTGGGCACTGCAAGACCTAATTCATCTGCAATCTTTTGTGCTAATGTTTTATCTACCTGGCTCAAAAGCCCAAGCATTCTTACCCTGATGTCAACTGTTTCTACCTTACTAAGTTCAAAACGGAGGGCATCCGTCAAATGATTTTTCTCCGCTTCCGACTGGCTATTATAAAATAGTCTTGCCTGGCTAAAGTGATCAAAAAAACTTTGACTTCGGGCTCTTACTTTTTTAGCATCAATTCTTTCCGCATAAGAAGTAAATCCACCCTCCGCTGCCTTCGCCTGGAAAGGACATCCGCCACCCAGGCTGTTGGGATTATAACTGGTGCGATCCTTATTGATCTGTTGCCGCATATGACCGTCACGCTGATTATTATGTACTGTATTTATAGAACGGTTGATCGGTATCTCGTGAAAATTAGGACTGCCCAATCTTGACAGTTGCGTATCGGTATAAGAAAACAAACGGCCCTGCAATAACGGATCATTGCTAAAATCTATTCCGGGAACAAGATGCCCGGGATGAAAAGCCACCTGCTCGGTTTCCGCGAAAAAATTATCGGGGTTCCTGTTGAGCACCATTTTACCAATCCGTTGAACAGGCACTAATTCCTCGGGAATAAGTTTTGTCGGGTCAAGCAGGTCAAATGGAAATTTGTGTTCATCTTTTTCATCCACCACTTGTATTCCAAATTCCCATTCAGGAAACGCACCGGATTCAATAGCATCCCAAAGATCACGGCGATGAAAATCGGGGTCCTTGCCGGAGATGATCTGTGCTTCATCCCATGCAACCGAATGAACACCGAGTAAAGGCTTCCAGTGAAATTTTACAAAAAAAGACTTCCCCTGTTCATTGATAAACCGAAAGGTGTGAACGCCGAACCCCTCCATCATCCTGAAACTTCTTGGGATAGCCCGGTCACTCATCGCCCACATGATCATGTGCATCGATTCCGGCATCAACGAAATAAAATCCCAGAATGTATCATGTGCCGACCCAGCCTGGGGTATCTCATTGTGTGGTTCAGGTTTTACAGCGTGTACGAGATCCGGAAATTTCATAGCATCCTGGATAAAAAATACAGGTATGTTATTACCTACCAGGTCATAGTTGCCTTCTTCGGTATAAAATTTCACGGCAAATCCCCTGACATCACGGGCAAGATCAGTTGAACCACGCGAACCTGCCACTGTTGAAAATCTTACGAACACGGGTGTCCGCAACGAAGTATCATTGAGAAACCCTGCTTTCGTATATTGACCCATGGGTTTATACACCTGGAAATAGCCATGGGCTGCCGCTCCCCTCGCATGTACAATTCTTTCGGGAATTCTTTCGTGATCAAAATGAGTGATCTTTTCTCGTAAGATAAAATCTTCCAATAAAGTCGCTCCCCGATCCCCAGCCTTAAGTGAGTTCTGATCGTCATTGATACGCAATCCCTGGTCGGTTGTCATCCATTGCTGTGCACCACTTTCTGTATTCCTGGCAAGATCAGCCTGTTTTACATCCGGCTGCTCAGTTGCTTTTCGTTTTTTAGTCGCCATAACCTCTTTATTAGATGATTTTAGTGGGGTTTAACACATGTTGAATCGCGTCGTTGAATTTACCCGGTTCAAATGGCTTTTTGATATAGCCGTCCGCCCCGCATTGCTTCGTGATAATGGCGATATTTTCGTTGGAGGAAAACATGAGTATCGGAATATCGGCCGTCGATCTATTTGTTTTAATAAGTTGACAGACCGTTCCTCCATCAATTCCTTTCATTTGTATATCCAGCAGGATCATGTCAGGCGGGGACTGGGTAATAATATCCATGATATTTTCCCCATTTGGGGAAATGGTGGTATTGTATCCATGTGATTGCAAGGTTTGCTTCATCAAGAATAATACATCATCATCATCATCTACCACTAGTATACAGTGCTTGATTCCCGGTGCTTTACCCATTATTTTCTGTTTATTAATTTGGAAGGACTACTAAAGTTTGCAATTATATTGCCAAGTGAATCATTACTACGCGGGAAATGATGGTTCCGGCAAGGGCATCCATTACAATTTGCTGTGTGCTTTCAAAAAGGATCGTGCTACTACCCGGATGGTATAGTACTTGCAAAGTAGCATTAACTTATTTAGTCAATATGAGCATAGCTTTTCCGATCGTGCATTGGGGCAATGGCACCAATATTTATGAAGTAAACATCCGGCAGTACACGCATGAGGGCACACTCCATGCTTTTATGCAACATATTCCCAGGTTACATGTGATGGGTGTGGATATCCTTTGGTTAATGCCTGTTACCCCGATTAGTGTGGAAAAAAGACAGGGTACCTATGGCAGTTACTATGCCGCGAGCTCCTATACCGATATCGACCCAGTTTATGGTACGGTCGATGATTTTAAGTACCTGATAAAAACTGCTCATGATTTTGGCATGAAGGTGATCATTGACTGGGTAGCTAATCATACCGGGTATGATCATCAGTGGACGGTGAAGTACCCGGGCTGGTATCGCAAAGATGATAAGGGAAATTTCACCGGTCTCTATGGTTGGGTCGATGTAATAGATCTGAATTATGAGATACCGGAACTAAGAGCGGAAATGATCCAGTCTATGAAATACTGGATAAAAGAATTTGATATCGATGGTTTTCGTTGTGATATGGCCCGCACGGTGCCCATAGATTTTTGGGTAGAAGCAAGAGGTGAGTGTGATGCATTAAAACCGCTGTTCTGGTTGGCGGAATGTGAAATATTGGAATACCACGAGGCATTTGATGTAACTTATGGATGGGAAGCTATGAGAACCATTGATAAATACATGAAAAAAGAAAAAACCCTGACGGAGATCATTCCCATTCTTAATTCTTATTCCCGTTATCCAATAGGCTCGAAAAAATTGTTATTTACATCTAACCATGATGAGAATACGGATGTGGGTACGGAATATGAAAAATACGGGGTAGCCGCCAAAGCTATGGCAGTGTTTACCTGTACCTGGCCGGGTATACCACTCATCTATTCAGGCCAGGAGAAACCCAATAAAAAACGATTGGCATTTTTTGAAAAAGATTTTATCGACTGGGAGGGCGAAGTAGCGTTGCAAGATTTTTATAAAGCGTTGCTTGGCATCCGGAAAAAAAATATGGCGTTACAGGAAAGCGCTTCCGTACTCATCCTCGACTCGAATCACCCCGACGTATTGGTATATCTCTGCCGCCGGCAGCAGGATAAAGTGCTTGTTTTGTTGAACTTCTCCGCCAAAGCGGTTTCATTTTCCATTGATCACCCGGCAATACCCGGAAACTATCTTGATCTTTTCTCCGGAGAAAAGGTTGAAGTAACCCGGAAACAACATTACAATTTAAAAGTCGGTGAATATTTCGTTTATCATTTCACCTTATCCCTTTAAGTTTACAAATGGTATTACAAGATCAGCTGGTCGTAAAAAAGTCAAATATTCCCGGCGCGGGCAAGGGATTGTTCGCACGGAATTTTATACCAAAAGGAACTTCGATCGCAGAATACAAAGGGAAGATAACAACCTGGAAAGAAGTGAAACTTAAAAATAGCAATGGCTATCTCTATTATGTAAACCGTGAGCACGTCATTGATGCCAGTAATCATAAAAAATCAAAAGCCCGTTATGCCAACGATGCGAGAGGATTAAATAGGATCAAAGGCTTTATCAACAACGCCATTTATACAGAAACTCATGGCCGCGTATTCATTGAATCTACAAGTGATATAGCGCCGGGTGAAGAAATCCTGGTGAGTTATGGAAAAGAATACTGGGATGCCATCCGGTACAATCAAAAAATATCAGCCGCAACAAAAAAATAGAACCAGTCTGTTCAGACGCAACTACAAATTATCTTACCCATGATCAATGTACTGGTTACAGGTGGCAGGTACTTCTGTGACACTCTTGGGGCGAGTAATGTAGAACCAGGTCTACAAATTTTAACACAAAATAATATTTGGTTAAACGGTTTTCTGTCCTCTGAGTCAGATCACTAAACAAAATAATCAAATAACGAGTGGCATAATTTTTATATACTAACTATATGCCATCGATCCGCGAATCAGCGTTAATTGACCAGCTTAAATTAAAAAACGAAAAAGCTTTTAGCTATTTGTATGACAGCTACGCCCCTGCGATATTGGGTGTCATCATAACAAGAGTGAATTGCCAATCCGCAGCCGAAGAAATTTTGCAGAATGTTTTCCTTAAGATCTGGCTTCATATAGAGTTATATTCTCCTGAAAAAAGTAGCCTGTACACCTGGATCCATACTATTGCCTGCAATGAATCCATTGACTATATCCGAAGCAAGGAGGCTAAAAATAAACGCCTCACCTCTTGTATCGGGGAAATGGAATTAAATGGTTCATTTATTGAGCAAAATTCGTTGTGCCGTGATCTTCAAAAATCGTTTTCAAAACTGGCACACAATGAACGGGTCATCATCGAACTATTCTATATTGGTTTTACCTGTAAAGAAATAGCAGCATTGCGCCAAATGCCTGAAGGCTCCGTAAAAACCAAAATGCGGCACGCTTATAGAAAACTCAAGGTTATTCTTTCATAGCAGGCCTGCCAAATGATGCTTTTGCTGCTTACCAATGGGTATTGAAAAATGCCGCTTCAATAAAAGGAAATCCCAAAATGATAGCCGTAGCAGGAGAAAGTGCCGGTGGCAACCTGGCCTGTAATGTAAGTATCATGGCCAGGGATAAGGGATTGCCGGTTCCCGTTCACCAGCTACTCGTTTATCCCGTAGCTAATAATGATATGAATTCCGAATCCTATCAAAAATATGGAACGGCTAAACCCCTGAGCAAACCATTGATTGAATGGATGGTAAAGCATTATCTTCCTAATATGCAGGCATCGGCAGATCCCCGTATTTCATTAGTAAAAGCAAACTTAAAAGGTTTACCAAACACCACTATCATTGCCGCGGAAATTGATCTTTTGCAAACAGAAGGCAAACTACTCGCAGATAAATTAACGGATGCCGGGTGGAAGTCGATTATAAATTGTATGATGGAGTAACACATGAATTTTTTGGAATGGCGACCGTAGTACCGGATGCCAAAGATGCCCAGACACTGGCGTCCGAAAAACTTAAAAATGATTTTGCCAGGTAAGTATATTATTCGTGGCCGGATGTTAAGACATGATAGTATCACCTTTTAAAAAATCGCCTGCCGTTAACCACAGCAGGCGTTCGACGAATTATTATTGCAATAAAGTTTATAATTTCTATGAAGCGTCGCCTGCCCGTTTTTTAAAAAATGGCATATATTATGAATAGTTCGGATAAATAATAAAGATGACGGAAACCAACTGGGGAATAATCGGGCCGGGAAATATAGCGCATGATTTCGCAAGAGATCTCCGGCTAGTGCCTGTACCGCAACGTATAACCGCGGTAATGGGTCATAGAAGTCAAACTACCAGCGAATTCGCAAGAGAGTTTAATGTACCGGCAAGCTATACGGATATTAATGACCTGGTAATGGATAAAAATGTGGATGCGGTTTATATTGCTTCTCCTCACCCGCAGCACTATGAACAGGCATTGGCATGCCTCTCGCATAACAAAGCGGTATTATGTGAAAAGCCAATGACCATCAATGCGGATCAATCAGGACAACTGATTGAGTCGGCACAAAAAAATAAAACTTTCCTGATGGAAGGAATGTGGATACGTTTTTTGCCCAGTATTCAGCAAGTCCTGTCTTTGATCAGCCAGGGTATAATTGGTAACATCGTTTCAATAAATGCATCGATGAATTACAAAGCGCCACCTGATCCGCATAACCGGTATTTTGATCCGGCCAAAGGTGGCGGTTCATTACTCGACCTGGGCATCTACCCGGTTTTCCTGGCCTGTCTTATTTTAGGGAGACCGCGTTCCATAAAAGCAAAAGCCATTTTATCAAAAGAAGGTATTGACAAAGCATGTTCTATGCTGTTCGAATATAAATCGGGGCAGCGGGCCATGCTGGAATCATCACTACTATCATCCTCGGAATTACCTGCGGAGATAAGAGGCGAAAAAGGAACGATTAAAATTTTACATCCGTGGTTTGAAAGATCAACAGGGATTGAATTGACCGTCGATTGCGGGCCGACAATCATATATCCCTGCAATTGGGAAGGTCATGGACTTCATTACGAGATTCGTGAAGTAGTAAATTGTATGCAGCAGCTCAAGATCGAAAGTGATGCTATGTCGCATGGTTTTAGTCTTGACTTGATAGCGGTAATAGATGAGATTCGCCGGCAGGTTGGTGTTAGCTATGATATGTATGAATAACTAAACCCTAATAAACCCTCAAAAAAATCATTAAAAATGCCACTATGCACAACCTAACCTTGTTTCAATTCTTTCATTGGTATTATTCACCGGAAGGAAATCTATGGCAACACGCAAAGGAAAAATCAGAAGATCTCGCAAAACTTGGAATTACCCATGTTTGGCTTCCGCCCGCCTATAAATCCGCCTACGGCACTGAAGAGCCGGGATATGCGGTTTACGACTTGTACGACCTCGGTGAGTTTGATCAGAAAGGAACCGTCAGAACAAGGTATGGTACCCGCCGCGAATACCAGGATTGTGTCAATACGTTTCATGAGAAAGGAATCCAGGTATTGGCTGACATAGTTTTAAATCATAAAAACGGAGCAGATGAAACGGAGAAAGTGCCGGCACGTAAGGTAGATCCCAACAACCGAAATGAATTTGTAACAGAAGATGAACAAATTGATGCCTGGACAAAATTTACTTTCCCGGGAAGAAAGGGTAAATATTCAACATTTATTTGGGATTGGCACAGCTTTACCGGCATCAGCGAAGATCCGGAACATATCTATTTGATCCACCATGAACATAGTAACGGGCAGTGGGAACAAGTACCCTCCGTCGAAAACGGAAACTATGACTACCTGATGGGAGCCGATGTTGAGTTTAGAAATCCCGCTGTTCAAAAAGAACTAAAAAAATGGGGAAGATGGTATATGAAATCTACGGGTATCGATGGCTTGCGACTTGATGCGGTGAAGCATATTCCCCACCAGTTTTTCAATGACTGGCTGGATTACCTGAGAAAATATTTTAAAAAAGACTTTTTATGTATCGCCGAATATTGGAGCCAGGAATTAGACAGCCTGTTGAAGTATCTCGACCTTACGGAAGGAAGAATGCAAATATTTGACGTCCCGCTCCATTATAATTTTCACAGGGCATCAATGAGCGACAGCCAATATGATATGAGTAAAATATTGGAGAATACCGTATTGCAGCACAGACCGGAATTAACGATCACCTTTGTCGACAATCATGACACCCAGCCTCTGCAATCCTTACAATCACCTGTTGAACACTGGTTCAAACCCCTGGCCTATTCGATCATCCTCTTGCGGCATCAGGGAATACCCTGTGTATTTTACCCAAGTATGTACGAAGCAAAATATATTGACAAACAAAATGAAGAAGAAATATATGTTGAGCTTAGTAGTCTTCATAATCTTGAACAAATGCTGCTGGTAAGAAAAGAATTAGCTTATGGCTTACAGCGCGACTATTTCGATCATCCTAATACCATCGGATGGACAAGGGAAGGAGTAGATGAAAAAGAAAGATCAGGCTGTGCCGTGCTTCTCACGAATGGCACCGCAGGAACCAAGACGATGGAAGTAGGAAAAAAACATGCAGGCAAATTATTCGTGGATATAGCAGGAGCCCACCCGGAAAAAGTGACGATCAATGAAGAAGGTTTTGGTGATTTTTGTGTCGGAGATAAATCGGTAAGTGTGTGGATTGCCGCCGAAGCGTTAGCGATATTACATTAATAAGATATACTTTTTTATTTTGTACAAACGATTACGCCGCGCACTGACCAAACTTTTGTTAAATAAACTCAGCATGACGAGTATCCTGAATTTCCGATGATATGCTGCTAAAGAAAGTCGTGGTCTTTAGGTTTAATATAACTTTCCTGGGGAGGAGGAAGCAAACAGGGAGCCTTATAAGCTATTCTTTTTAGCGGCGCCACCTTAGCAGGCTGCACTTCTTGCTTGTCTTTCCTCACAATAGTAAAACTCGGTCGTTCCGTAAGGATCAAGGTCTCGTTTTTTTTCATACAATAAGTTATGCTGGAAGCATAGTTGCAGAAAAACCCATGCCACATTCCGTGTGCAATCGATGATCCTTGCAAAAAAATCAGTAGATATTTTCCCCCGGTGATAATTACCGGGTACAATGTTCCCGACATGAAAGAATTAAGTCATGCGACTATTTTGCAGGAATGAGAATATTTGCGTTTTTAAGGTCACCCATTAATTTTTCCAGTAATGCATATTTGCTGTCCTGGAAGTTGTGTGCTTCTGCCCATACCTGTATGCTAACAATATACCGGTCGGCCTCCAATTCAGAAACGCCGATGCGACTGACTGGTTCCTTCAAAATATGCCCAGTCGCTGCAACAGCGGTCTCTATTATTCTTCTGACTTCTCCGATATCAACTGTATAAGGAAGTTTAAGATTGATATCCATTCTCCGTTTTCCCTGGCGACTCAGGTTTATCACCACGTTGTTCGAAAGCTGCCCGTTGGGAACAATGATGGACTTGTTATCAAATGTGAGAATTATCGTAAAAAACAATTGTATGGAAGTGACCGTTCCCTCCTGCCCCTGCATTACCACGTTCTCGCCTACGCTATATGGTCGCAATACAAGAATAAGAATACCGCTCACAAAATTTTGCAGTGTCCCCGACAAGGCTAAACCCATCGCCACACTCAAACCCGCGACAATAGCGCCAAAAAAGTAAGTTGGATGCCCGCTACCTGCAATGCAAAAAACACCAATAGTATTTGCAGGGAAATAGCGACAAGATTTAATAAAAAATAACGCAGCGACGGATTAAATTTTCTTTTTTCAAATCCTTTTCTGAGCC
>JANOCH010000376.1:0-9284 GCA_031412015.1 Chitinophagaceae bacterium | reverse complement strand
TAATGAATGATAACCAGGTAGCACATCTTCCCATAGTAGATGGAGAAAAATATGTTGGCATTATCAGCGAAGATGACCTCTTGCTCGTTGACAATGAACATGCGGAATTAAACACGTTACAACAATCATTTGGCAATGCGGCTGTAAAAAACAGCGACCATTTTTTGAAAGCTATCCAGTTGGCAGGCGAAAATGGGTTAAGTGTCGTTCCCATTGTCGATGAAGAAAATGACCTGGAAGGCGCTGTTGCCTACAATGACCTGTTGAGACATGCTTCGGAGTTTATGAGTCTTAAAGAACCAGGTGGTCTTATTGTACTTGAAGTTGAGAGTAATCAATATTCCTTTAACGAGATCAGCAAACTGGTGGAAACAAACGACGCACAGATCACACAGCTAAATACTTCCAACGACCCCGAAACAGGCACCATGCAGATAACTATCAGGATCAACCGCCCCGAGATATCTGATATTGTTGCTACTTTTCAGCGCTATGAATACAATGTGAAGCACTATTTTGGCGAAGAATTGTATAACAATGAAGTGCGAAGTAATTATGAAAATCTCATGAATTATCTTAAGATCTGACGATTTTTTATTCGTTCTGAGCGCAGGTTAAAAATTCCGCCTTATTTTAGATGGTCGTGTAGTTGTCGCTTCAGTTTATGCAGAGGAAAAGAAAATATTGTTTTTGGCTCTTATTGGGATTTGCTTGCTGTCGGAATTTGTCTGCACAAAATGCCGGAGTTGAAATCGTTTCGCCTGGCGATCAAATGAAAGATTCTTCCACAGAAAAAGTTGCCGCTCCTGCCGTAAAACCATTTATCGTCCGCAATATTGTTATACTCGGCAACAAAAAAACAAGACCCGATATAATCCTCCGCGAAATTCCTTTCAGGCCAGGCGATGCTTACTTGTTACAGGATTTGGTGGGAAAATTTGAAGTAGCGCGGCGGCAGCTTATGAATACGGCTTTGTTTCATGAAGCCATAGTAGCCTTAAAAAGTTTTGAAGGATATAATATAGATGTGCTCGTAGAAGTGAAAGAACGATGGTACATTTTCCCGGTCCCTTATTTTAAACCCGTAGACAGAAATCTTAATCAGTGGCTGATAGAACAAAAGGGCAGCCTGAAACGGGTAAATTATGGAGGAAAATTGCTGTACAATAATGTGACGGGCAGGAACGATAAATTAAAATTCTGGCTTATCAACGGTTATACAAAACAACTGGCTTTTGGTTATGACAGGCTTTATATTGACAAGCGGATGAAATGGGGAATGAATGTGGCTTTTGCAATGGGAAAGAACCGGGAGATGAATTACAGCACTTTAGGCAATAAGCAGAATTTTTTAACCAGTGATGACTATGTCCGAAATTTCGTTACAGCGTCGGCTGAACTTACTTACCGGAAGGCTATTAATACCAGGCATCGCTTTGGTGTCGCTTACACCATGGAAGAAGTTGCCGATACGGTGTTAAAACTCAATCCGAATTATTTTCGGTACGAAAGAAACCGTGTATCGTACCCCAAGTTGTATTATATGATGACCCATTTTAATCTTGATTATATTCCCTATCCGACGAGAGGTTATGCGGCGGAAGTCTCTATTGCGAAAGAAGGATTCACTAAATTTCACAACCTGTGGCAATTGACGGCAAAAGGATCCGGGAACTGGCCTACCGGGAAAAGGGCGTTTTTTAGTTTGAATGCTTATGGAACGATCAAACTTCCTTTTTCTCAGCCCTATTTTAATCAACGTTTATTGGGATATTCGGATGCATTTATACAGGGATATGAGTACTATGTTATTGATGGTGTGGCGGGGGGCTACCTGAAAGCATCGTTTACAAGAAAACTGGTTCGCTTCAATGTTAAATTGCCCGGTACAAAGAAGATAGCTCCGCAAAAGATACCGTTTGGGATTTATGGAAGGATTTATGGAAATACGGGCTATACTTACAATCCTAACCCGGTTAACAGCAGTCTTTCTAATAAAATGTTGTACTCAGCTGGAGTCGGTATTGACATTACCACTATCTATGATTTTACATTCAGGATCGATTGGTCATTTAATCAATTAGGTCAAAACGGTATATTTTTACACAAGAAGACCATATTCTAGGTGTGATCACCCCGCTCTGGATTCGAAAATTTATCAAAGCGGCTATTATTTTTTTAAGATTTCAGCGATTGCCGATCTCTAACTTTTTTTAAACTGAAGACTAACGGATGAAAGCAGCGATATATAGCAGGATTTTAGAAGAAGACCAGAAAGAAAATGTTCAGCTCTTTTTTGATGAACTGGTGAAACAAAAAATCGAACCGGTCATCTTTCAGCCATTTTTTGAACAGATAAAAAGCAGTATCCAGCTTCCTGCCAGTACCACTATTTTTTCCCTTTCCGAAGATCTCACTGACGAAATCGAGTTTATTATTAGCCTTGGTGGTGATGGTACATTACTGGATACAGTTACGCTGGTACGTGACAAGGATATCTCTATTATGGGAATCAATTTTGGACGGCTGGGCTTCCTGGCAAGCATCGGCAAGGAAGATATAAAAACAGCGATCCAGGCTATTGCCAAAAGAACTTTCGTGGTGGATAAACGTACCCTTATACATCTTGATGCCGACCTTCCTTTGTTTGGAAACATTCCTTATGCCCTCAATGAGTTTTCGCTCCATAAAAGAGATACCGCATCCATGATCAAGATCCATACCTACCTCAATGGGGAGTTTCTGAATACCTATTGGGCTGATGGATTGATCATGGCCACCCCTACGGGGTCAACCGGTTACTCGCTCAGCTGTGGGGGGCCTATCCTTTTCCCCGACTCAGGCAGTTTTGTCATAACCCCGATTGCACCCCATAATCTGAATGCAAGGCCCATCGTGGTACCAGATGACCATGTTATTTCTTTTGAGGTCGAAAGCCGCTCCGAGAACATTATCTGCTCGCTAGATTCCCGGAGGGAAATTGTGGGGAAAAACGTGTCGCTGGCCGTAAGAAAGGAGAGTTTCACCATCAACCTGCTCCGGCTGAACGAAAATAGCTTCCTGCAAACGCTTCATAATAAGCTTACCTGGGGCCTCGACAGGAGGAATTGACAATCAATAGCCTTATCCCAAAACGGGCCAACCCGGCAAACCGCAGGTTTTCAATTGAATTTACTATGACGAACAAAAGAAAATAGCTATTTTTCCGTTTCTAACTGTCCCAGCCTTTATTTTCCAGTATGTGATGAACCGATTTTCTCCTTTTCATTACTAATAAAGCAATGAGAAAGGGAAGAATTACCCAGTGATTGAAAATAAAAAATTGAAGATGAAAAAGTTTTTTGCTGTTGTTTCCCTCGTAAGTATTTGTTTGTTTAGTAACCGTGCCGAAGCCCAGGATGCGATCGTACAGGAAGGTGAGTTTGGTGTTGGATTGGGAGCTGCCCATTATTTTGGCGACTTGAATACCCGGGCCCATTTCAACCGGCCCAAAATGGCGGCCACTGTTTTCTTCCGCAAGAATTTCAGCAATTATATTTCCGCCCGTATCGGGGCCACCTTTGCCAGGGTTGGCTACTCGGATATTTATAATTCTGACAACGAGTATATGTATCGCCGTAACCTGAGTTTCAATAGCAACGTTTGGGAATTGGCGTTACAAGGCGATTTCAATTTTTTCCGGTTTATGCCGGGTGAACCCGGGTTTAATTTTACCCCTTATATCACCCTGGGAGTAGGAGCTTTTAGTTACGATCCTTTTGCCTACCTGGGCAAGGAAAAGATCTTTCTCAGGCCGTTGGGCACGGAAGGACAGGGTAGTACTTTGTACCCGGATCGCAAACAATACAGTACCATGGCCGTAAGTATTCCATTTGGTGCGGGTATCAAATATTCGCTAAATGAACGATTTAATATAGCTTTTGAAGTACTGCATCGTTACAGCAATACTGACTATCTTGACGATGTGAGCAAAACCTATGTTGATCCTGCGGTTTTCCCTTTAAATCCTGATAATAGCTTTTCACAAGCTTATTTGCTAAGTGATCGTTCCTACGAAGTGGGAGAGCCGATCGGTATTCCCGGCCGGCAAAGAGGAAACAGTAAACAAAAAGACCAGTTTATTACCGCTATGATCCATCTCACTTTTAATCTTCAGTCTTATAAGTGCCCAACTGCTGATTAGCTTAGTCTTTTGATGGGATAATAATCGAAACAGATTTTATCCGGATAATCGCTAAATCAGATACCTTTGCTCCCCGTTATTAGGTAAGGGAAAAGGGTTATATGTCAGCACTCCTTCAAAAAATTGATAAAGACCGCCTCCCAAGGCATATTGCCATCATTATGGATGGTAATGGGCGATGGGCCAAAGAACAGGGTCAGGATCGGCTCTATGGTCATTTTCACGGAGTGGAAAGCGTTCGCAATATCGTAGAGGGTTGTGCTGAATTAGGCGTTGAATTTCTGACATTATATGCTTTTTCAACTGAAAACTGGGACCGGCCCGAGTATGAAGTGATAGGCCTGATGGAACTGTTGGTAAGCACCATCCGAAAAGAGGTAGAGAGCCTTCACAAAAATAATATCAAGCTTCATGTTATTGGTGATATGGCGATGCTGCCGGACTATGCCCGCCAGGAGCTGAATGAAGCTCTGGATATTACCAAAGATAATACTGGTCTTAATCTTGTCATGGCACTGAGTTATAGCGGACGGTGGGAATTGTTGAATGCTGTTAAAAACATAGCCTTTGAAGTAAAAGAGGGTCGGTTAAATGTAGAAGCCATTGACCAGGATACTTTGCAGCGATTTTTGTGTACCAGTGCTTTTCCTGATCCCGAATTAATGATCAGAACAAGCGGTGAGTTTCGTATCAGCAATTTTTTATTGTACCAACTGGCTTACGCAGAATTGTACTTCACCAATGTTCGCTGGCCGGACTTTCGTAAGGATAATTTATATGAAGCTATTTTGGATTATCAGGGCCGGGAAAGAAGATTTGGAAAAACAGGAGAACAGGTGACTAACGAATCGATAAGTCAGTAAGTCAAATGGGTTCATAATAGTCATTTTCGATTGGTAAATGACTATACAAATCAAAGGATATTTCAACTTGACTTCCTGACTTTTATGACCCCTTTGGCAAGCCTCTTTTAACAAACACTTTCGATATTTACCGTTAATTTGCCGCCGTAACAAAGTTTTTGGCGGTGTTTTTATAAAATACAGGCAACAAACTAATTGCAGCCGTCCAGCCTGAAGCGAGACGGATAGAAAGATTTGAACAAACAACCATGCAACAACTTTCCACAAGAAAAGAACTTCAAAAAATAAAATCTTTTAAAATTTTCAGACTCTTCGGAGCCCTACCCTTTAGGGGAGGGCTGGGTGGGGTACTCCGGATCAGTGCTTTATTGATAATTATAGTTACCTCTGTAATTTCCGTACAGGCGCAAGACGATACAACCAAACCCACTTCTGTCGATCCAAAAATATTAGATTGGGAAACTGCAAGAATACCCCGCGAATATATCATCGCTGATATCTCGATTGTGGGTATCAAGCACCTGGATACAGCGATCGTTCTATCCATTTCCGGTTTACAAACTGGTCAGAAATTCACTCATCCCGGCACCGACATTTTCGCTAAGGCCATCGCTAACATGTGGCGGCAAAAACTTTTCGCTACTGTTCAGATATATATCACCAAAATCGTCGATGACCGGGTAAGCATTGAGATCAACGTGGAAGAAAGACCACGGCTTGGTAATTTTAAATTCATTGGAATAAAAAAATCAGAAGCGGAGGAATTGCAGGGAAAAATTCCATTGACAAAACAGACGCTGATCACAGAAAATCTCAGGCGAAACATCAATGAGGTGACCACTAAGTTTTACCGGGAAAAAGGATTTCAAAATATAACCGTCCGTACGGAGGAGAAACCAGACCCTGCCTTTGCTAATTCCAATGCGCTTACGATCTATGTTGACAAAGGGAAAAAAGTAAGGATCGATGAGGTTAACTTTTATGATAATGTGCAGGTTCCCGATCCGAAACTGAAAAAGCAAATGAAGGGGACCAAAGAGATGAGCAAGTTCACCTTGTTTCCTTCAAAATATGAAAGCCCTTATGGCGTTACCAAAAGACCAAGTTTTAAAGAATACCTGAAAGATTGGGGCTTCCTTTCTCTTAGCAAAACAAAGGAAGTAATGGATCCTTATTTCAGGTTCAAATTATTCAGTTCCGCTAAATTCAACCCGGTTAAATACGAAGAAGATAAAACCAAAGTATTACAGTATTATAATTCGCAGGGATACCGCGATGCACAGATCATAGCCGACACGCAATTGTCTAAAGAAAACAAGTTGTATGTGGATATTAAAGTGAACGAAGGAAGAAAATATTATTTCGGCAACATCACCTGGAAAGGAAACGCTAAATTTTCTGATTCTTTGTTAAACGTCGTACTGGGCATACAAAAAGGTGATACTTACAATATTGAAATTCTGAATAAACGCCTGGGTAAAGAAATGTCGCAGGAAGGCGGTGATATCAGTGGCTATTATATGGATGATGGATATCTTTTCTTCCAGGTAGAGCCGGTTGAAACTGCCGTATACAATGACACCATTGATCATGAAATAAGAATAAAAGAAGGTCCGCAGGCAAGAATTAAGAATGTAACCATTGCAGGCAATGAAAGAACAAAGGATCATGTAGTACGCCGTGAATTGAGGACCATACCCGGAGAATTGTTCAGTCGTACAGATCTTATCCGTTCTACCCGTGAGTTAGGAAATCTTCAATATTTCAACCAGGAAACAATCAATCCAGGTGTAGTACCGAACGCAGACGATGGTACAGTGGATATCAACTGGAAAGTGGAAGAAAAATCGTCTGACCAATTAGAGTTGTCCGCCGGTTGGGGTGGTGGAATCGGGTTGACCGGTACACTCGGTGTTACGTTTAATAATTTCTCAATAAAAAATATCTGGAAGAAACAAGCCTGGGATCCATTGCCTACAGGAGACGGACAGAAACTAAGCCTTCGTGTACAATCGAATGGTAAAGCTTTTCGCTCTTATAACTTCTCTTTTACGGAACCCTGGCTGGGAGGTAAGAAAAGAAATTCATTAACGCTTGCCTACAACAACAGTAAGTACTCAAATGCCTTTGATCCTTTTACCGGCCGGATCGACAACGCCCGGTCAGACACCAATTATCTTAAAGTAAATGGCTTTTCTATTTCTCTTGGTAAGCAATTGAAATGGCCCGATGACTATTTCAGCCTTGTTTATTCATTAAACTTTACGCAGTATCAAATGGCCAACTACCCCATTTTTGAAGGGATATCCAGTGGTACAGCCAACAACTTCAGCATGAAGATCGCCTTGCAGCGTTCTTCAGTATTTGACCCTATTTTCCCACGAAGCGGATCAAGCTTTTTGGCAAGCGTACAGTTTACACCTCCTTATACTTTATTCAATCCGGACCTGGTCAATTCAACCAATCCCTATAAAAATCCGGAATATCATAAATGGCGTTTTAATGCTGAATGGTATGTGCCGATCGGTAAACCAACCGGCGCAGATAAAAACCGCCAGTTTGTAATGAAGCTGGCGGCTAAATATGGCTTTATGGGTCGCTACAACAGTAAACTGGACTATTCGCCGTTTGAACGCTTCCAGGTGGGTGATGCCGGTCTGACCAATAACTATGGCTTGTTAGGATATGATATCATTGCACACCGTGGTTATCCTGTGTATCAAACATCCGATCCTACCATCAATCCTGATCAGCAAAATGCTTCAAGGTTCTTTACCATCTTTAATAAATACCAGCTGGAAATGCGCTACCCGCTTGTCACCAACCCGGGTAGCACTATCTATGGTCTTGCGTTCTTTGAAGCCGCTAATGGGTGGTACGATTTTAAAAACTATAACCCCTTCCGTTTGCGACGCAGCGCTGGTGTAGGTATGCGCTTTTTCCTGCCGATGTTTGGTTTGCTCGGATTTGATTATGGTATTGGTATCGATCGTATTCAACCAGGACAGGGTTTAAAAAATGCATCCCGCTTTACTTTCATGCTCGGCTTTGAACCAGAATAAAAAAATAACTCAAAAAAATTTACCAATATGAATAAGAAATTGCTAGTTGCCTGCTGCTTATTGCTTGTTGGCTTTTTTTCGCAGGCACAGAAATATGCCATTATTGACACCCGTTACATTTTAGACAAAATGCCGGAGTATAGCCAGGCACAAAAACAACTTGATGCCATAGCAGCGGACTGGCAAAAAGATATTGATACAAAACAAACCGCCCTGGATAAGATGTATAAGGATTATGACGCGGAAATGGTGATGCTGAGTGATGAGCTGAAAAAGAAGCGGCAGGACCAGCTTTTTGTAAAGGAAAAGGAGCTTCGCGATCTTCAGCGTCAGCGTTTTGGCTTTGAGGGTGACCTTTTCAAGAAAAGACAGGAACTCATCAAACCCGTACAGGACAAGGTATATAACGCGGTTCAGAAAATAGCTACCCAGCGCGGCTACGAATTTGTGTTGGATAAAAGTGAAGGAATTACCATTATATTTGCCGACCCCAAACTGGACAAGAGCGAGGATGTGCTTAGAGAATTGGGGGTTCGTAATTAATACTGTGTAATGAAAGCAGCCTGCACATAGCAGGCATAGTGTTAAAGAAAACACAACGGGCAACTAATTATTTATAAAACCACTCTTCTAAAATAAAAATTGACCACCTCTGCTGAGGGAGAAAAACAAAAAAAATAATGATGAAAAAATTGAAAGTAGTTGTAGTAGCTCTTAGCCTGTTACTGGCAGGTAATGTTTCGATGGCACAAACAAAGATCGGCTACATAGATGCAGAAACCGTTTTATACCTGATGCCTGAGGTTGCTAAAATTGATTCCCTTGTACAAATATATCAACGCGATACTGTTGGTAAAGAATACAACTCATTGATGCAAACCTACCAGTACAAAGACAGTATTTTCAGAGACAGTGTACACCCCGCCCCTCCTGCAGTTAAAGAGCAAATTGGCAAAGAACTTCAGCAATTAGTTCAAACATTGCAGAACTGGCAACAAATAGCCCAGGAAGCTGTACAGTCCAAACAAAGTCAGTTGCTGGCTCCTGTCATGAAAAGAATTCAGGATGCTATCCAAGCCGTGGCAAAAGAAAAGGGATATGCTTATGTTGTGTCCCGTGAGTCTATTATAGTTGCTCCCGAAACAGACAATCTATTACAGGCTGTGGCCAAAAAAC
>JANOCH010000375.1:0-3227 GCA_031412015.1 Chitinophagaceae bacterium | reverse complement strand
TATTATGAGCAGGCAGGTCTCGTTCAATCGGAATTGATCATCAGTCATGCAAAACAGAGTTTGGAACAGGGACAGATCAGCTACCTCGAATGGACCATGCTCATGAATAATGCTGTTGGTATACAACTGGCACGGCTGGATGCAAAGCTCCAATTAAACGTGGTCGCAACAGGAATAGAATACTTAACCGGAAAATAAAATTTATGTCAAAGATTCATCTATATATCTTGTTTATTTTAATGATTGCAGGCTGTTCATCCAAAAAGCAGGCGGTTGCTGAAAGCCAGGAAACTATTGTTGAAGACAGGGTGGTTATGACGGATGCACAGGTTCGCAATGCTGCCATAGAAACAGGCACGCCAACTGCTCAAACCATCAATACTTCTTTAAAAGTAAACGGCATGGTGGATGTTCCGCCGCAAAACATAGTGTCGGTGAGTTTCCCCATGGGCGGCTACCTGCGTTCTACTAAGTTATTGCCGGGTATGCATGTCAATCGCGGAGAAGTGATCGCTGTGATAGAAGACCAGGCCCTGATCCAGCTACAACAGGATTACCTGGTGGCTGTTGCCCGTCTTGGTTTTTTGCAACAGGAGTTTGAAAGACAAAAAATGCTGAACGAAAATAAAGTGAATGCGGACAAAGTGTACCAGCAGGCGCAAGCTGATTTTACTTCACAAAAAATTATGGTAAAAGGCTATGGTGAAAAATTAAAGCTTGTTGGTATCAATCCCGCAACCCTTTCAGAAGAAAAAGTATCAAAAAGCGTAGCGGTGCATTCGCCTATAAATGGGTTTGTATCGAAAGTAAATGTGAACATTGGAAAATATGTTACCGGAACGGATGTACTTTTCGAGCTCATCAATCCTGATGATATGCATGCGGCCCTGACCATTTTTGAAAAAGATATCACCAAAGTAAAAATAGGCCAGAAGGTACAGGTGTCGTTTGTGGATGATCCCTCGTCTGTGTATCATTGCGAGGTGATATTGGTCACCAAAAATGTTGACGAAAGCAGGAGTGCCCTGGTGCATTGTCATTTTGAAAAGCAGCCAAAGAACCTGTTGCCGGGTATGTTTCTGAATGCGGTAATTAGTATTAGCAATGCCAACGTGCTTACATTACCGGAAGACGCGGTCGTTCGTTTTGAAAATAAACAATATGTGTATCAGGCTGGTGAAAAGAACGAATTCAGAATGATCGAGGTGAAAACAGGTGTCGTTGAAAACGGGAAAGTGGAGGTGAATAGTGACATCAATGGTTTTGCGGGAATGAAGCTGGTAACAAAAAATGCGTATGCGATTTTGTCAAAAATGAAAAACGCGGCGGAAGAAGAGTAGATAAGAAAACATGGGTAACGTATATTTTTTACTTACCGGTTTTATGACATCAATTTCGAGCGTATAACGCAGGGTGCGCTGAGAACGCGGGGGATTTATTGTTGACTTAGTTATCTCTGCCTGCCCGGCGGCCTTATCGTGATTTCAAATCGTGACACTACCGGATTTGTGGGTAAAAACAAATTTTTTTCTTTTCCCGCTACCTTTACATTTGCTACCCCAAAGAGAAAAACCATGGAATTAAAATATTCGCAAGAAATAGCTAAGACGCTCGGTTTCTCCCTAAAGCAAATTGACAGTGTCGCCCAATTGCATAGTGAAGGATCAACTATCCCTTTTATCTCCCGTTACCGTAAAGAAGCCACGGGTAACCTGGATGAAGTACAGATCGCTGATGTGATAGATAGGATCAAATATTTTACGGAGCTCGAGAAAAGAAAAGAAACGGTCATTAAAACCATTGACGGGCTGGGAAAACTGACGCCGGAAATTAAGCTGCGTATTGAGACTTGTATTGATGCCACCGAACTGGAAGATATTTACCTGCCTTATAAACCTAAGCGGAAGACAAAAGCATCGATCGCTATTGAAAAAGGACTCGAGCCGTTGGCCAAACTTTTATTTGATCAGCAAAATGTGGAGGTGGAAAAAGAAGCGGCTAACTATATTACGGAGCAAGTGAAGGATGGGGCCGATGCATTGCAGGGGTCAAGAGATATTATAGCTGAATGGGTGGCAGAGAATGAACAGGCCCGGAACAGTATTCGTAAACTCTTCCAGGAAACGGCGAAGTTTTCATCACGGGTACTTAGTTCAAAAAAAGAAGAAGCAGAGGCACAGAAATACCGGGATTACTTCGAGTATAGTGAACCATTGGCCCAAAGCCCATCACACCGCATTCTGGCTATTCGTCGTGGCGAGAAAGAAGGTTTCCTGATCATGGAGATAACGGTTGAGAAAGATACCGCCGTTGGTGTACTGCAGGAATTATTTGTCAAATCATCGAACGCGGCTTCGGCACAAGTAAAGTTAGCGGTGGAGGATAGTTTCGGACGGTTATTAAAATTCTCCATTGAAACGGAATTCAGGATGCTTAGCAAAACAAAGGCGGATGAAGAAGCTATCCGTGTTTTTGCAGAGAACCTGCGTCAATTGTTACTCGCTTCGCCACTGGGACAAAAAAGGGTGCTGGCAGTTGATCCTGGTTTTCGTACCGGCTGTAAAGTGGTTTGCCTGGATGAACAGGGAACCTTTTTGAATTATACAACGATATTCCCTCATGCACCGCAAAATGAATGGGACAAAGCAAAGGACACGTTGAAAAACCTTGTATCAAAGTATAACATAGAAGCTATCGGGTATGGAAACGGAACAGCCAGTAAAGAAACGGATCAATTGGTTCGAAGCATAGATTTTGGAAAACCAGTTTCCATTTTTATGGTCAATGAAAGCGGTGCTTCTATTTATTCGGCCAGCGAAGTAGCGAGGGAGGAATTTCCGGATGAAGATGTTACGGTTCGTGGTTCGATCAGCATCGGCCGCCGGTTATTAGATCCATTAAGTGAGCTGGTAAAAATTGATGCGAAGAGTATTGGTGTGGGTCAGTACCAGCATGATGTCAATCAAACAAGATTGAAAGAATCGCTCGACCAGGTAGTTGAAAGCTGTGTAAACTTTGTAGGTGTCGATGTAAATACAGCCAGCAAACATTTATTGACCTATGTATCGGGGTTGAGTGCATCAGTTGCCAAAAACATTGTAGAATACAGGACGAAGAATGGTGGGTTCAAGGATCGTGAGGAATTGAGAAAAGTGTCGATGCTTGGACCCAAGGCATTTGAGCAATGCGCCGGTTTTTTGAGAATACCCAATGCAGCTAATCCACTT
>JANOCH010000374.1:0-3591 GCA_031412015.1 Chitinophagaceae bacterium | reverse complement strand
GGATGGAGACTGGGTTATATAGCTGCTCATGTGGATATAGCTAAAGCCTGTGAGAAATTGCAGGGACAATTTACCAGCGCTACCTGCTCCATTACTCAAAAAGCAGCCATTGCTGCATTGACCGGCGATCTTAAACCTTCACATGAAATGACCGAAGAGTTTACCAGGAGAAGGGCAAGAGTAATGGAATTGGTAAAGGATATTCCGGGTATCATTTGTTCCGAACCAGAAGGAGCTTTTTATATTTTTCCTGATGTCAGCTACTATTACGGCAAGTCGGATGGAACAAATACGATTAACAATGCACCTGATTTCTCCATGTATCTCCTCAATACGGCTCACGTTTCTTCGGTAATGGGAGATGCGTTTGGTGAACCTAAATGCGTTCGTTTTTCTTTTGCCAATAGTATGTCTAATATTGAAAGAGCCTGGGCAAGGATCAAAGAAGCGTTGGCGAAGTTGAAGTAGGAAGAGGTTGGAGGTCAGATCCCGATAGCTATCGGGACGGAAGTCTGATAGAAGATAACTATTTGGGAGGCTTGCTTTCGGGCAGGCCATTTTTGGTTTGAACAACATAAAACGTTTCTGAGTAAACAACTTTTTTCTTTACGTTGAAAGGGAAGTCTTCGCCATTAATTGCTCATGAATTTGCAGCACCTGTGTCGTGACCAACTGTTGTTCATCATTTACAATTACTCTGTCACAAAGCCGCATTTTAATCTCTTCATCGATCTGCCGGCTCATTCTTTGTTGCACTTCCTCCTTTGTTATATGGTCCCTGTCCATGATGCGCTTCATACGAAGAGGCAAGGGCGTATATACACCTATCACATAATCCAAATGTTGGGCAGAGCCACTTTCAAAGATCAGTGCGGCTTCCTTAATAGTGTACGCAGAAGTCTGCTGCTCCATCCATCGGTTAGCATCGCGGATAGTGGCAGGGTGGGTAAGGGAGTTGAGTAGCTCCAGTTTTTCTTTATCATTAAAAACAAGCGCGGCTATATAGGGCCGGTTTAGTTGATCGTTGATATAACTTTCTTTTCCGAAATGTTGGATGATTTCCTTTTTTAGTTCTTCGTCGGTATTCATGATGTGTTTTGCCGCATCATCGGCATAATAAACAGGTATGCCAAGCACTTCAAATATTTTTGCTACAGTGCTTTTGCCACTTCCGATTCCACCCGTAAGACCCACTCTTAGCATAGTTGAACTAAGATTGACATGATTAAATGGATTTTTGGGAAAGTTAGGAAACTTGTTTTAACTGCAACAAAACAAAAAAAGGAAACAAATTTAGTTTCCTTTAATCATATTGGTTCGGCAAATCACCTGTTTTACTTTTTTTCTGTCGTTGCAAGAGGCTTATTCAATGCTGCTGTCCAGTCCATGCTAATGGCTGACTTTTCGATTTTGATATAAGTGCCGGGGCTTACTTCAAGGTTTATCGTACCATCTTCATTTACTTTATTGATAGAACCGTGTATACCCGCGATAGTTACGATCTTATCTCCTTTTCCAAGATCTTCAATAAATTTTTTCTGGTTCTTCGCTTTTTTAGCTTGTGGACGAATAAAGAATAGCCAAAATACAAGGATCATTAGTCCAAGAAAAATAAACTGGAAGCCACCGAAACCGCCACCCGCCGGGGCTGCCTGTAATAAATAGATGTGATTCATTTCTTTTTATTTTATTTAATATTTACTCTGTTACTACTACTTTAAAACTCAATTGTATGGAGCTTTCCGGTTTTGTATTGGCTGTTACAAAAACATCTTTTCTATTTTCGCCTTTTGGACGGCCTTTACTATCAAACTTTGCTTTAATCACATCTACTTGTCCCGGGGCTATTGGTTTTTCAGGTTTTTCAGGAACCGTACAACCGCAACTGGCGGTAACGCCGGCTATTATAAGAGGTTTATCACCACTATTCTTAAATCGGTAACTAACTTCTACCACCTGCCCTTCCTTTATATTGCCCAGGTCTTTGACCGTTGAATCAAGCCATTCAATAGTGGTGAAATTAGCAGAATCTCTTGCAGCTTTATCTTTTTCCTCCTGGCTTAATGCCGGACCGGTATTTTTATCAGCCGTCTGGCAGGCAAACAAACCAGCAGCAAATAAAACAAACAACATTTTTTTCATAGATGAAATTTTTGAGAAGTGCAAAGCTAAGAGTTAAGGGAGATAAAGAGAAAAAAAGTAAGAGGCCAAAGAGATAAGGAGAAAAAGAGTTATTCGACGATGTTAAATATTTATATGGTGTATTTCTCCGTTGCCTCCTTTACTCTTAGCTAAGCTTTCTTATAGTCCACTTTCTGCATTTTGCCCTGCTGTACCAGTTCTTTATGAATATTATCCAGTATTCCATTTACAAACTGCCCGCTTTGAACGGTACTGTAATCTTTGGCCAGGTCGATATATTCGTTGATCGTTACTTTGGGTGGGATTGTTTCAAAATAAAGAAATTCCGCCAACCCCATTTTCATCAATAACATATCCAGGATGGCGATACGTTCAGGGTCCCAGTTCTTTAACTTGGGCGTGATGATGCTTTGCAGGTGTTCGGCTTTATCGATGACGGTTTGCAACAAGGTTTTCGCGAATTGTTCTTTATCCGGGCTTAACAATTGTTTGAAGTTGAGCGAACCCGGTTTTTGAATATAGCCGACCAGTAACTGAACCAGCATTTCACCATCGTCGTTCCAGTTGGAAAAATTTTCCTCAATATGGGAGATAAACAATTCGTTAGCTAGAAGAAGGTCATTGAGAATGAACTCGAGTATCTTTCTTTCCTCCTGTTTGTCCCTTGACTGCATAGCTGCATACGATTGATATTCCGCGGTGGCCACCATGTCGAGATAGATCTTCCTGATCAGTTCCGGATCTGTTTTTTGCTGCGGTTTTTCTTTTTCAAACTGTTCTTTTAGCGCTGCGTCTTCCAGCATTTTCCACAATACTTCATTACCGGCGATCTTGGTGTTTACATTCAGATCGGCTGTTGTTGGAAGGTGTTTGCTCGCACGTTTGTGTGACTCTGTTTCGGCATAGCGGGCTACTTCTGTAAGAAACCAGGAAAGATAGACAAGTAAAGAACGGGTTTGGTTAAAATGCTGTTGTAGTATTTTCTGGGGCTCACCGGGTTTAGAAAGTTCCTCTATTGAATCTAATGTATATAGAGTTTGCATCACTTTTATCCGGATATTTCTTCTACTGATCATTGCTGTAAGAACTATTTTGAATGGGCGAAGGTAGGGAATTTGGCTGTCAGTTAGGAGCCCCGGCCTAATGTGTTTATCAATTATATCAACTATAAAAATGGAGTTTTTATAAAAATTCTTAATTTCAGCATGTCTTCAACTATTTGGAACTTAATTTGATAAAAGAATTCTCATAAATTTAATCTTAGTCCCTTCCCTTCCTATGCTACCTGACGCAACTTCCGGCAATATTTTCACCCAGGGCCTTGGCGAAGCTGAATTAACTCTTCAGCTGGCAGCCATTGTTCAATCGTCAGACGATGCCATTATCAGCAAAACGTTAGAAGGGATTGTCACCAGCTGGAATCCCGGCGCTGAAAGATTGTTTGGCTAT
>JANOCH010000373.1:0-2456 GCA_031412015.1 Chitinophagaceae bacterium | reverse complement strand
CAATTTCCCGATCATCTAAATTAAAAATTGCCATTTTATGCATTCTCCATTTGACCTCCGCAAACCTATTGCCATTGGCAGTGATCATGCAGGCTTCGATCTTAAGGAAGATTTGATCTCTTTCCTGGAAGGTAAAGGTCTTCTGTATAAAGATTTTGGGACCCATACAAAAGACTCAGTGGATTATCCCGATTTTGCCCATCCTGTTGCGCTTTCGGTTGAAAGAGGTGAAGCCGCTTTTGGTATATTGCTTTGTGGCTCAGCAAACGGTGTGGCCATCACCGCCAATAAACACCAGCATGTACGTGCCGCTATTTGCTGGGGCGACGAAATAGCAAGCCTTGTGCGGCAACACAATAATGCCAATATCATTTGTATACCTGCCCGGTTTGTACGGGAAGGCGATGCGGAAAAAATGGTCAGCACGTTCATTACTACCGACTTTGAGGGTGGCCGTCATGCCAACAGGGTCGAAAAGATCGCCTGTTCTGCCAGCTAACCATTCATCATAACACATTCATGCCTCAAGCTTTTTTCGCTTAAGTTTGAGGCTATTTTTTTATTAAAACAATCAACAATGAGAAAATTCCTGCTGCCTGCTTTATTGGTAGTATCCTTTTGTGCGATGGCCCAGAAGAAGAACAGCCCTGCTTTTTTTGCCGCCACCATTACGGCCGATGATATGAAACGACATTTGTATACTATAGCCGGTCCTGAAATGGAAGGCAGGGATACACCTTCACCAGGTTTGGAAAAAGCAGCCGATTATATCGAAGCTCATTTTAAATCGCTTGGATTAGTACCCGGAAACAAGGATAGCTACCGCCAGTTGTACCCTCTTTATAGAGATTCTATGACCAGCACGAGTCTGAGCATCAACGGAACGTCCTTTGAACTGAATAAAGATTTCCAGCCGAATGTAATGATAAATCATACCGCTGAAATGCGTTTTTCTGAAGTGGTTTTTGCGGGATACGGGATAGTGGATGGCGATATTGATTCCTATAAAGATCTGGGGGTGGTTGGTAAACTGGTGTTGATATTGGACGGCTCGCCGGCGGGTTATAAATCATCCGTTGCAGGTTTTGCCTCCCCTTCAAATGTGTTTTCAAAGATTGGTAAGGCACAAGAAAAAGGAGCTGCGGCGGTTATTGTTATTTATGGTAATTATCCCCGCAAAACATTCAACAGTTCTTCTTCCTATACCATGCGTGGTTATAAAGCCGGGGTGTCTCCGCTGAGTTTTTCCGCATCAGAGGCCGTGGCTGAAAAGATATTGGGCGATGACGGAAAATCGATACTTGAAAAGATGAAAGCGTCTCCTTTATCTTCTAAAATCTATAAAGTAAATGTTGACCTGGGCTATTTTAAAAATACCACCACTACTCATGCTTCCAATGTGATTGGCCTGGTGGAAGGCACGGATAAAAAAGATGAATATGTTCTGATCACGTCACATTATGATCATGTAGGAAAAAGATCCGATGGTACTATTTATTATGGCGCTGATGATGATGGTAGTGGTACTACCGGTATTCTTGAACTGGCGGAAGCATTCGCCAAAGCTAAAGCCGCCGGTAAAGGACCCAGAAGAACTATTGTATTTATGACGGTAAGTGGTGAAGAGAAAGGATTGTGGGGCAGTGAGTATTATGCCAATCACCCTGTATTTCCGCTGGAAAAAACTACGGTCGATCTTAATATTGATATGATCGGCCGTATTGGAGAAGAATATTTAAAAGACAAAGATTCAGCCAGCTATGTTTATGTTATCGGTGATGATAAATTGAGCAGCGATCTTACACCGATCACGGATGATATCAATAACAAGTATACGAAGATGAAACTCGACCGAAAGTATAATGATCCAAATGATAAAAATCGTTTTTACTATCGCAGCGATCATTACAATTTCGCGGAAAAAGGCATACCCGTAATTTTTTACTTCAATGGTGTTCATGCAGACTATCACAAACCCACCGATACACCTGATAAGATCAATTACCCGTTAATGGCGAAAAGAGGCCAATTGGTTTTTTATACCGCCTGGGAAATGGCTAATAGAAATGACATGTTGAAAAGGGATCTGAAGCTGGAGAAGCCGAAAGGGTTTTGATTTTAAAACAACTATTATTTAAGGGTGATCCGATTTGGGTCACCCTTTTTTGTCCGATAGAAATATTATCTTTTTTAGAAACTGAATCGCATTCTAAGATCTAATTCCAGCAATTAATGACATAGCTACAATGTTTAATATTAGATAACCAAAAGCAATTATTGAAGCATTTGAAGAAACCTTTGATTCTTTATAAGTTTTTATTTTTCTGGCCAATACTTTTTTTGAAAAGACTTTCCTAAACAAATAGAATAGAAGTATTGAAAATCCAGCCATAAGAAAACAACCGCTTGGGGAATTGAAATTCTTTAAAAGAAAACCCGGCCTTATCAACATTATT
>JANOCH010000372.1:0-6468 GCA_031412015.1 Chitinophagaceae bacterium | reverse complement strand
CTACTTCTTTCTTCGGAAGGTTTAATGTTAAAACACCATTAACATATTTTGCATCAATAGCGGCTCCATCAGTTTTTTCATCCAATGTAAAAGATCTTTTAAATGAACGATAACTATACTCATTCCGGATTTGTTTTTCGTTCTCAGCGTTAACTTCATTTTGCTTTTCAGCAGAAATGGTCAGAATTTGTTGATCCAGGCTGATCTTAAAATCATTTTTTTCGAAACCCGGTGCAACGATCTCGATGCTGTAGCTTTTTTCGGTTTCCTTAATGTTCACCGGAACCGATCCTTTCCATGCCTGGTCGGCTTCGTTCCTGGTAAGGACAGGTAAGCCGGCAATAAGGTCATCCACAAAATTGTTAAAGCTTCCTTCAAAAGGTTTCTGGTTAAATTTTACAAGTGTCATAATTATATTTTTTTAGTTTTTAATAAGTTGACTGCGGTATCTTATTTTCAAACGATGTACCACTGAGTATTTCGATGTCGTTTTATCATAATGGATCTATATTTCGAACCGTCAAGTGACATAATTTCATTAAAACCGAGCCCTGGTATGACATAATTTCTTGTTTGCCAGTGAAATAAACTTTTTATCTACTTTTGCGTTTAAAATAAAAAACAATACAACAATATGTATCCCCAAGAAATAGTGATCCCAATGAAGGAAGAGTTGACAGACAATGGTTTTACCGAGTTGCTTTCTTCTTCTGATGTAGAAAATCAATTATCAAAGGAAGGCACTACGCTGGTAATGATCAATTCTGTTTGTGGTTGCTCGGCAGGCTCAGCCCGTCCCGGCGTTTTAATGGCAGTGGCGAACGCAAAAGAGAAGCCTGATTACATCACTACCAGTTTTGCCGGGTTTGATATCGATGCGGTAAAAACACTTCGCCAGCACCTGCTGCCTTATCCTCCCTCTTCACCGGCAATTGCTTTATTTAAAAATGGCCAATTGGTTCATTTTATTGAAAGGCACCAGATAGAAGGAAGATCTGCCCAGGTCATTGCGCATAATCTTATCGGCGCATTCGCGGAATACTGCAATTAAAGAACACCGGTACTTTAAAGAATTTAATAGCTTCTGGTTATCCGGAGGCTATTATTATTTTATTCAACCTTGTTTTTCCAGTGTATATTCGCCTGCTTAAATATCTAACCAACCCAAATGTATCCTAATCTTTATTTTGCTCTTAAAGACCTGTTTGGCCTGGAATGGACCAAGCTTCGTTTTGTAAACTCATTTGGTTTTTTCGTTGCTATTGCATTTATATTATCCGCCATTGTCCTTGCTGCTGAGTTGAAACGTAAAAGCAGCCAGGGTTTACTCCAGCCGAAGGAAATGCAGATAATGGTTGGGCAACCCGCCACTGCCGGCGAGTTATTGCTGAATTTTTTGTTGGGATTTTTATTAGGTTTTAAGATACTGGCCTTGTTCATAATGGATAGTTCCGCCACGGAAGATCCACAAGCTTTTATTTTTTCCGGCATCGGAAGCTGGCCTGCCGGTATTTTGTTGGGATCGTTATTTGCGGGGTTAAAGTGGTATGAAAAAAACAAGCAAAAGCTACCAAAGCCTGAAAAAAGAGTGGTTCGGATCTGGCCGCAGGACCGGGTCGGGGAGATCACGATCCTGGCATTGGTTTTTGGGTTGCTGGGCGCTAAGGTTTTTGACATATTTGAGAATTGGAGTGATTTCCTTAAACACCCTTCTTCTTATTTGCTATCACCATCAGGACTAACATTTTATGGCGGTTTGATATTTGCGGCCATCGCAATCTGGATCTATGCGAAAAAGCATAATATCGGTTTCTGGCATTTAAACGATGCCGCTGCTCCCACATTGATGCTGGCTTACGGCCTTGGCCGGATCGGCTGCCAGGTGGCTGGCGATGGCGATTGGGGTATTGAAAATACTAATCCCAAGCCCTTCAGCTGGTTGCCTGACTGGATGTGGTCCTATACCTATCCTCATAATGTAAACGAGGCTGGCGTAATGATCGCGGGCTGCACAGAGTCAAAGTATTGTAATGAGCTTCCGGTGGGAGTTTATCCTACGCCTTTTTACGAGATCATCATTTGCCTGCTTTTGTTTGTCCTGATTTGGTCAGTGAGAAAGAGATTTAAAACCCCCGGAACACTCTTCGGTTTTTACCTCATGCTCAATGGTATTGAAAGATTTTTTATAGAAAAAATAAGGGTAAACACGAGGCTGGATATTTTTGGTTTCCACCCAACCCAGGCCGAAGTCATCTCTAGTTTGCTTTTCCTGGCCGGACTAACTATATGGATTGTACTGAAAAGGCGGGAATCTTTGGCGAAATCCACATCTTAAAGACGCTATCAATAAAAAAAATAGAGATTTATAGTTTTATTGGTAAATCACGGCAAATGTACACCCACAGGTACTTTGAAGAAATGACAACAACCTTCGAAATCGTATTCGGAACGCTGAATTTTAGTTAATTGTTCACAAGGGCTATGAGATTCGGCCGTTGAAACGTACCTTTGCTTCTATACCCGGACGAATACTTTTCACCACGCTTTGCAATATTCTTAAACCATTACTGGTACTTATTTGTTTAATATTTAAACAGCTCAAATTACTATGAGGCAGCTTAAAATCGCTACCCAGATCACCAACAGGGACTCTCAGGCAGTAGAAAAATACCTTCAAGAAATTTCTAAGATATCGATGATCACTCCTGAGGAAGAAACCACTCTGGCTCAGCGCATTAAAATGGGGGATCAGAAGGCACTAGACAAATTGGTTCAGGCCAATCTTAGGTTCGTGGTATCTGTTGCGAAGCAATACCAGCACCAGGGTTTATCTCTGAGCGATCTGATCAACGAAGGAAACCTGGGTTTGATCAAGGCGGCACAACGTTTCGATGAGACCAAAGGGTTTAAATTCATTTCTTATGCGGTATGGTGGATCCGTCAGTCCATTTTGCAAGCTTTAGCTGAGCAGGGTAGATTGGTTCGGTTGCCGCAAAATAAGATTGGTACCTACAACAAGGCCAATAAGGCTTACATGGCTTTTGAACAGGAGCATGAAAGGGAGCCCTCAACGGAAGAATTAGCGGAGTTACTCGAAATGAGTGAAACAGAGATCAATAATATTTTCCAAAGTAATACCCGTCACACTTCATTGGATGCTCCGGTACACGAAGCAGAGGACGTAGCAATGGGTGATTTGCTGGAAGGAAGTGACGATACCGATGATGATGTGATGAAGGATTCATTGCGAAATGAAATACGTCGTGTATTGAAATCATTGAGCCCACGCGAAGCTGAAATAGTGAACGCTTATTTTGGTTTGGATGGTGAGCAGGGCGTTACCATTGAGCAGATCGGTCAGAAATATGATCTTACCAAAGAACGTATTCGCCAGATCAAGGAAAGGGCTATCAAACGTTTGCAGAAAGCCCGTTACAGCAGCGCATTGAAAGCATATTTGGGTTAAAATAGTAAGTCTTCTGGTTAGTAAATGCCGGAAGAATATTGGTGGGTTTATTTACAAAAGCAGCTCGGATCATTTGATTTGAGCTGCTTTTTTTTACGATTGAATGAAATGTCAACTATTTCGAGCCACACTTTAGTAAATATTACCGCCGCCTTCCAGGATATTGATTTGTTTTAAATATTTATACTTCTGCATTTCCTCATGGTTTAACTTTACTTACGAAGTATCCCTAAAGTCATTGAACAAAAGAGCCAGGTTACTGTTGTACAATATTTTCCGGGATACATTCATCCGACTCTTCCCTTAGATCAGAAAGTCAACAATTTTATGCAGAAAGATTTCAGCAACAAGAGAAGTTTATACTCTTCCTGTACTTTATGGTTATTACTTTTACTCTTTTCGAACAGGGGATATTCGCAAACGTCTGTAACGGACAGTCTTCTTCAACAGGCTACCCTTCAAAACGTAATTCAGTATGCCCTGAACCGACAGCCTGTTATTCAACAATCATTGATCGATGAAAGAACGACTGAATTACAGATAAAATCTAAATTGGCCGATTGGTACCCCAAGGTAAATTTCAATTATCTCTACCAACACAATTTTGAAGTGCAGGTAGCCATTATCGGCGGTAATAATGTACGGCTTGGAGTAGATAACACGTCAGCGCTTCAGTTCAGTGCATCTCAAAATATTTTCAATCGCGATGTCCTGTTGGCCAGCAAAACCAAAGGTGATGTTCGTCAGCAGGGAAAGCAACAGACGGAAAATACCAGGATCAATGTGGTCGTCAATGTGTCAAAGGCTTTTTATGATGTACTGGCTACAGAGCAACAGATAAAAGTGGTGAATGAAAATATCGTGCGTTTGGAGAAAAGTCTTAAAGATGCCCGGGCGCAATACGATGCCGGCATAGTAGATAAAACAGATTATAAAAGAGCTACCATCGCATTAAATAATGCGAAGGCGTCAAAGAAAAGTAATGTGGAAGCGCTAAATGCTAAAACAGAATACCTGAAGGCCCTCATGAATTACCCTGGGACAGGAGTACTTGCTATTATCTATGACAGCGCATCACTGGAAAATGAAATAGCCATGGATACCCTGCAGGGCGTGGAGTATTCAAGGCGAATCGAATACCAGCAGTTACAAACCCAACGGCGATTGCTGGAGGCGAATGTAAAATACAATAAATGGGATTTTATTCCTTCCTTGTCGGCAAACGGTGCGTACAATTTCAACTATTTAAATAATGAGTTTGGAAAATTATATAATCAATCCTATCCTAATTCTTTTGCCGGATTGACACTGACCTTCCCGATTTTTCAGGGAGGTAAAAGAAAATATAATATCCGGTTGGCCGAATGGCAGTTGAAAAGAACTGACCTCGATATTATAAGCCTGAGGAATTCTGTCAATTCAGAATATACCACGGCCATGGCGAACTACAAATCCAGTCTTTCCAATTACCAGGCGGTAAAAGAAAATGTATTGCTGGCGCAAGAAGTTTATGATGTGATAAATCTGCAATATCGCTCAGGTATAAAAACTTATTTGGAGGTGGTCAATGCGGAAACAGATCTTCGTACGTCACAGATAAACTATTTTAATGCTTTATACCAGGTATTGACCAGCAAGATCGATGTGCAACGAAGTTTGGGTGAGGTGAGATTTTAATTTTAAAATCAAGTGATAGTTTATACAATGCAAAGTTTAATGAATATGCAAACAAGATCCATAAACGCAATAGTGGCCATTGTTATATTGGTGTTTTTAACGGCTTGTGGCGGAAAACAACAGCAACAACAGGGGCCTCCGCCCGCGGTAGCGGTAACAGTGGAAGAAGTAAAAAGTACAGAGGCTACTTACTACGATGAATATCCCGCCACGGTGGTAGCGCTGAATCAAACGGAATTACGTGCACAAGTCTCAGGGTATGTTACCGGTATCTATTTTAAAGATGGCGCCAAGGTAAGTAAAGGACAGCGTTTATATTCGATCGATCAGCAACTGTACAATGCCAACTACCAGCAATCCATCGCTAACCTGCAGGTGCAGGAAACAAATTTGCTGAAGGCACAAAAAGATGCGGACCGCTATCATGAATTGGATAAGAAAGATGCTATTGCCAAACAACAGGTAGATTATGCAGACGCGGCACTGGAAGCTGCGAAGAAGCAAGTAGATGCTGCAAAGGCCAATGTGAATGCAGTAAGAGCTAATGTGAATTTTGCGACCATCGTGGCGCCTTTCAGTGGCACGATCGGTATATCGCAGGTGAGGAGCGGCACATCAGTGGTTGCCGGGCAAACTATACTAAATACTGTTTCCACGGATAATCCAATCGCTGTTGATTTTGCTGTTGATCAAAAGGAAGTTTACAGGTTCACTCAATTGCAGCAATCACAAAAGCCCAAAGATTCCACGTTTTCTATTGCTTTTGGTTCCGATATCTATCCGTACAACGGTAGTATCAGCCTGATCGATCGTGCTGTTGATCCGCAAACAGGTACTATTAAAACCAGGCTTGTTTTTCCAAATGATAAAAATATGCTGAAAGCAGGTATGAGTACGACGGTGAGAATATTGAACAGTGCAGCTGAAAAATCAATGATCATTCCGTATAAATCCGTTACAGAGCAATTGGGAGAGTTCTTTGCCTATGTGGTTGGGGACAGCAATAAGGTTTCGCAACGAAAACTTTTGTTAGGAAAGCAAATCGGAACAAATATCATCGTGAAAGAAGGATTGAAGGAAGGAGAAAAGATCGTGGTGCAGGGAATTCAGAATTTGAGAGAGGGGGCCGTCATCAGCACGGCACCGCCACCACAACCGGGTGCGGCGAAAAAGTAAAATTCAACATTTGTGAGTTGCGAACAGAATACAAGTCCCGATAGTTACCGGGACTGACTGAACGAGGATGATCCTTCAACAAGCTCAGGAATGGACTATGCTGGCAAACAAAAAAATAATTATCATATAAGTGTTGATCAGGTGAAGTC
>JANOCH010000371.1:0-3932 GCA_031412015.1 Chitinophagaceae bacterium | reverse complement strand
AGCGCAACGGCCAGTACGGATGGCTCCGGAGCGGCCAGATGAACCGGATCAGCAAGCCAATGACCACGAGGAGCGCGATGACCGCGGGAAGGCCCGCTTCGGCCGCGAACATCAGCCAGTCGCTTTCCGGATGCAGCACCGGTGCCTCCCAGAGCGACTGGTGGCGATACATTTGAAACACATAGCGGAAATTCCCGAGCCCCACGCCGGTAACTGGCTGTGCGCGCAACATCCGAAAGGTGTCGCCAAAAATCAGAACCCTGCCGTCGAGCGGGACATCATGCGGACTATTTGTTTCCAGCGGAATGGAAACAGCGAGGTATTAGTATTATTGAATCTGTCTGACGAGCCTTTGCAGCAAATATCATTGGAGGATGACCGGGTGAAAGGTAAGTTTAAAAAAGTTTTTTCAGGTTCGATTTATGATTTTAGCGATAACAAAGACCTGGCAATGCGGCCATGGGAATACCTGGTGTTTGAAAAATAGAACTCAAATTACAGCATAAAAAATGCCCGGAATTCCGGGCATTTTTTATGCTAATAAATTAAAGAGCTTACTCTTCGTCAAGTTTTATTTTATACGTATAAACTCCGCTGTAACCGGGGTAAATACCTTCCAATTGTAATTGATCATAACCGCCCGCGAGTATTTGACCTAGTTCTTCGATGTTTTTGATGTCTGATCCATTAACAGATGTAATGATAAAACCAGGATCCATACGGGTATTGCTTAATGGGCCACCTTGTTTTATCTTTTTCACTACCACACCACCTTCAATATCGTGTTCCGCTGCTTTTTTGCTATCCAGATTCTCCAATTCTACTCCCAACCTGTCGCCGATAATTTTTGCACTCGATACTTCAATTTTACTCACGGTGCCCTTCAAAACAACGTTAATTGTATTCTCTTTACCGTTTCTTACATAGGTGACAGGCACTTTTTCGCCTGGCCGGTAGCTTGCGATACCTGCACTCATTTCCATTCCGCTGGAAACAGGTGAACCATTTATTTTGGTGATAACATCCCCTTCTTTTATTCCTGCCTGCGATGCAGCTCCATCTGAAGGAACCGACTGAACATAAACACCCTGGCCTTCTTTCAAACCTGCTTGTTTTATCAACCTTGCATTTTCCGTTTCGTTAGGCTGGTAGCTGATCCCCAGGTACCCCCTCTTCACATCGCCAAATTCGATCAGGTCGTTGACGATCTTCTTTACAATATTTACCGGGATAGCAAATGAATAACCTGCATATGTACCGTTAGGAGCAAGAATAGCGGAGTTAATTCCTATCAATTGACCATCTGCCGTGAAAAGACCACCACCACTATTTCCCTGGTTAACGGCAGCATCTGTTTGAATAAAAGACTCAACCGGTGACTGGCTCTGGCGACTATTGATACCGATAGAACGGCCTTTGGCACTTACGATACCCGCTGTCACGGTGGTTTCTAAAGTCAAAGGATAACCGACGGCCAAAACCCATTGGCCGAGTTTTACATTATCGGAGTTTCCGTACACCATATATGGTAAAGCGGTACCATCCACTTTTAAAACAGCCAGGTCAGTATCGACGTTACGACCTATAACTTTTGCTTTGTATACTTTTTTATTATGCAGGGTTACTGTGATTTCGTCTGCTACGCCTTGCCCGCCATCCGAAATAACGTGATTGTTGGTAACGATATAGCCATCGTCACTGATAATTACACCACTACCTGAAGCTCTTTGCTCGGGTTGTATGCCTTGCGGACCAAAATTGAAGAACTGGTCAAACATATCTTCCATGCTGTTGCGACGGGTCCTTGGCAGATCATTGCTCATTTTTTTTGCAGCGATCTTTGTTTTGATATGCACCACCGCAGGTACCGCCGCATTTGCCGCCTTGGTGAAGTCTATCGGATCACCGGCTCCGCCCGTCCCGTTTTCAAAAAAACCTGCATAATTGACAGGAAGTTTGCCTTGGTTGGTGGATTGAACGATAGCTTTTTTGGGACTGGATAAGTTTTCATAAATCCAAACGCTGCCAACGGCTGATGAAGCGCTAACGGCAACGATCAGTAGAAGTTGTTTCCATTTCATATGTTATATTCTGTTTTAAGTTGTTTTAAATGCCCAGGAAGAAATTATTTTCAAATTCTATGCCTCAGCCATACAAAGTAACAAACTGTCATACCATTTGATAGTACCGTATGTTCAGTTTAACAAATCATTTACTAAGCTCTTCGTACTTCTACACAAATTTAAACAACATTGGCGATAGTCAAATACACCTTATGTTACATATTTGTCAGAAACCGGAGGGTATCTATGCCATCGGCATAGTCGAACAGGGATGGCGCCTGTGCCTGGCCAAAACCCGTGAAATTTTGCCCCGCAATGCATTGGAGGTCCTCTTTTCCCTTTAGCGAAGCTGATAGTGATTCCAGGTCGGTATAGTATTCATAATTGAGCTGGCTGATCGGCGAAAAGAATGAGGCATCTTCGACCACCAGCAGGGATTCATTGCTCATATAATATTTTTTGTTCAGCAGGTGAATCGACAGGTTATAGTCGTAATTGTTTTTATACTTGTGATGATCGGCGAGGTAATTGTACTTTCTAAATGCAGTCAGCAATGGAATAAAATTATAGCCGTCCGGGACATATAGCTTGGTGATGTTGCGGCAGCCAAGACCAAAATATTGATAAACATCGTCAGCCAGTTTATCAAGGTCCTCATTTGTTTCATCCCCTGATAGGATGGCAACAGAGGTCCTGTTCCTGCGAATGATATTTGGATATTTACCAAAGTAATATTCAAAATAACCGGCCGTGTTGTTACTGCCAGTGGCAATATAGGCATCGCAGCCTTTCAGCATGACAGAGAAACTTATCAATTCATTTATTTCGTCATCCCAGGACGTCAGTACGCTGACAAGATGTTTTATCAACACTTCGTCCTTTGATGAGGCTTTGATATGGGCAAGGTGACCGGTAATAAATACACAGAGCAGGTCATGAAAGCCAACCAGTGGTATATTGCCTGCCATAACGATCCCAACGACTTTAGGCTTAGCATTCAGATTTTTAAGTTTGTAATGATTCGTCCAATTGATTAAGTCTTGTTTTTTCAAAAAAGATTGGGCAATGTTCTGGGTGGCGAGTTCAACAAACTCCGGAATAAACCAGTTATTTTGCCTGGCGGCTTTTTCTTTGGCTTCCTGCCAGGATTCAGTTTCAGATAACATATATTCTCCCAGCCGGCTTAATAAATCAATTCTCTCTTGTAAATTCATTTGCAAAGATTAAATTTGTTTCGCAAAATAAGTTCAACTCATTTAATCGTAATTGTATGGCTATTAAGATAACAGATGAATGTATTAACTGCGGCGCCTGCGAACCAGAGTGTCCGAACAACGCAATTTATGAAGGCGGTGTTGAATGGGCTGTTTCAGACGGTACTTCCGTAAAGGGTTCTTTTACTTTATTGGACGGCACGTTGGTAGATGCTGATCAAAAGAATGCCCCCGTAAGTGTAGATACTTATTATATCACACCTAATAAGTGTACGGAATGCCAGGGATTTCATGAAGAACCTCAATGTGCGGCCGTTTGCCCGGTTGATTGTTGTGTGCCCGATGAAATGTACCAGGAAACAGTGGATCAATTGCTGGCCAAAAAAGAGAAGATGCATATCTGATGTGCATAAAATAGAGGCTCGATTGTTGACAGGTTTCAGTTTTTTGTCTATCTTACAACTATCATAATAAAGCAGGTAATACTGCTAAATAACAGGCGGGTGATATTTCCCGTCGTATAAAGGTGAAGGAGAAACGGCCTTCACCTTTCTTTTAAACCCCAGCTCCTAAAGGGGAGTATAAGAAAGAAAAATAATTCTGTTTTTTCAGACTAAATTTTACCCGATACAAATTTTCAGTAATATTTGTGCTG
>JANOCH010000370.1:0-3197 GCA_031412015.1 Chitinophagaceae bacterium | reverse complement strand
GCGGCATTTCCTGATAAAAATCCGGCTAATCAGAAAGTAAGTGCCGATAGCACTAAAACTGCCGCTGCTGCTCCCGTAGCTGCAGCAGGCAATCACTAACAAGTTGAAGTAATAAAATAACTGGCAACATGGGTTGCCAATAAATAAAAGATAATGAGCGAAACATTGCAGGTACATCCAGAAGTTGCTGTGGGGCATGAGGTCCATCACAACGGTGATCACGGGCATCACCATCAGTCATTTATTACTAAGTATGTATTCAGTACTGATCATAAGATGATCGCCAAACAGTTTTTGATCACGGGGATGATCTGGGCTATTGTAGGCGGGTTGTTTTCTGTATTGTTTCGTCTGCAATTGGGTTACCCTGGTCAATCCTTCCCGATACTGGAGACATTTTTCGGTCATTGGGCGGAAGGCGGACAGATAAAACCAGAGTTTTATTATGCGTTGGTGACCATGCATGGTACTATCCTCGTGTTCTTTGTATTGACTGCCGGTCTTAGTGGAACCTTTGCCAACCTCCTTATTCCGCTACAGGTAGGAGCAAGAGATATGGCATCTCCTTTTTTGAATATGCTTTCCTATTGGTTCTTTTGGTTGGCGGGAATTGTTATGCTGGCTTCCTTGTTTGTTCAAACGGGACCTGCCAGTGGCGGTTGGACGATGTATCCTCCATTAAGCGCCCTGGGCCAAGCAGCAGACGGCTCTAAGATAGGAGCAGATCTCTGGTTGATCAGTATGGCATTGTTTATAGTATCATCTTTAATGGGAGGCTTAAATTATATTTCCACCATTTTAAATATGCGGACGAAAGGAATGAGCATGACCCGTTTGCCTCTTCCTATGTGGGCCATTTTCTTTACCGCTGTGTTGGGTGTGTTATCATTCCCGGTATTATTATCAGGAGCTATTCTTTTATTATTTGACCGTAACCTGGGAACCAGCTTTTTCCTGAGTGATATAGTGGTAAATGGAGAAATATTACCCAATGAAGGAGGAAGCGCTATTCTTTTCCAGCACTTATTCTGGTTCCTTGGTCACCCGGAAGTTTATATCATTCTACTACCAGCCATGGGTATGGTGTCGGAAATACTTTCCGTCAACGCAAGAAAACCCATTTTCGGTTATATGGCCATGCTGGGTTCGCTGTTTGCCATAGCAATACTGGCGTTCCTTGTATGGGCTCACCACATGTTTGTTACAGGGTTGAATCCATTCCTTGGATCGGTCTTCGTACTACTTACCCTGCTGATCGCTGTACCTTCAGCTATCAAAGTATTTAACTGGTTGACGACATTATGGAGAGGCAATATCAGGTTTACCCCGGGAGCTTTGTTTTCGATTGGTTTTGTCAGCTTATTCATTTCTGGTGGTTTGACCGGTATATTCTTAGGGAACTCTACTATCGATATTCATCTTCACGATACCATGTTCGTCGTGGCGCACTTCCATATTGTAATGGGTGTGGCATCCATGTTTGGGATGTTCGCGGGTATTTATCATTGGTTCCCGAAAATGTATGGCCGCTATCTGAACAGCACACTTGGTTATCTTCATTTTTGGGTAACGATAATTGGCGCATATCTTATTTTCTGGCCAATGCATTACCAGGGATTGGCTGGTATCCCCCGTCGTTACCTCGATAAAAGTTCATGGCTTTCCTTCAACGGATTTCAAGATCTTGATAAAATGATCACGGTCGTGTCTATTATTGTATTTGCTGTGCAATTGATGTTTGTATTTAATTTCTTCTATTCTATTTTTAAGGGAAGAAAAGTAACGACGACGAATCCATGGGGAGCCAATACATTGGAGTGGTCAACGCCAATTAATCCCGGTCACGGCAACTGGGAGGGTGAGATTCCTGAAGTACATCGCTGGCCATATGACTATGGTAAAGATGGAAGAGATTTTATTCCGCAGACGGAGCCGATTGGAGCGAATGAGAGTAAGCATTAAAAGCCCCCTAAATCCCCCGAAGGAGGACTTTTGAAGAGTCTGATATTTTGAAGAGCGTTTATTATATAGTAAGTGAGTAGTGATTAAATGTAAGTTAATTGAAACGAGAGGACTTCGATAGGCGAGGGCTGAGCGATGGTGGCCTTCCCCTTCGCGGAAGGTCGGGATGGGGCCGTATAAAGGACTATCTACAGTTGGTAAAGCTTTCGCTGAGTATCATGGTGGTGTTCAGCAGCGTCATCAGTTTTATGCTGACGAAAGGATTTGAGGATTTTGAAAATAAGTGGTGGAAGGTACTTTTGCTCTTTGCAGGCGGGATGCTGGTGACAGGCAGTGCCAATGCGATCAACCAGGTGGTGGAAAAGGATACAGATGCCCGGATGAAACGAACTGGTAAGAGACCTATAGCTTCTGGTAGAATGAGTGTAGAAGAAGGATGGGCTTTTGCTATCTTAACTGGTGCTGCTGGCGTATTTATCCTGGGTAATTCGTTCAACTGGTTGACAGCAGGTTTGGCGGCGTTTAGTTTGTTTCTCTATGCATTTATTTATACGCCGCTAAAGAAAGTAAACTCAATAGCGGTATTAGTAGGTGCCGTGCCGGGAGCTTTACCCTGCCTGATCGGATGGACAGCCGGTGAAGCTCAATTGTCGATGGGTGGTTGGGTGCTCTTTGGAATTCAATTCTTGTGGCAGTTTCCGCATTTCTGGGCAATAGCCTGGGTGGCGCATACGGATTATTCGGCGGTAGGATTTAAACTATTGCCGGCTGATAAAGGGCCAACAAAATTTACGGCACTTCAGGCGGTGATCTATTCACTGTTATTGGTGCCGGTGACATTGCTGCCTTACTTTATTGGGGGGCAGGGATACGGTCCGATGTGTAGCTATGATGATGTAGCGGGAATGATAAGCATAGGGTCAGTGCTCGTGGCGAATGTATTTATGATCCTGCGATGTAGTAAACTTTATCAAAAGATGGATGTAGGTTCTGCAAGAAGAGTAATGTTCGGAAGTTATATGTATTTGCCGGTGGTATTGCTGGCTTTATTAATGAGTAAAATTTAATTATAATAAAAAGTGCGATGGAAGCAGTGATGAGTCAACAACGAAAGAAAATACATCCCCACAAATTCACGTTGTGGGTGGCGATTGCGAGTATCCTGATGATGTTTGCGGGATTGACCAGTGCGTTTATTGTAAAGAGCAACCTGGTCGGCTGGCGGGATATTGAAA